>NZ_BAABBP010000016.1:0-74453 GCF_039538025.1 Comamonas faecalis | reverse complement strand
CGCGTGATAGATGCGCCAGTCGCGCTGGCTCAGGGCATCCGAGAGCGTCGAGCGCGCCGGCACGTTCTTGAGCCCCATGTGAAACAGCTTGCCGCGATTGGCGGCCAGACAGGCCTCGATATCGCGCAGCGACTCGCTGCCCAAGTGAGCTGCGCAAACGCCATGACGCGAAACAAATCGGCGCAGCTCAAGGTGCGCACACTGGCATCGCCACGATGGCGCTCGATGATGCGCCCGAAGGTCTTCCATGGCACGAACTCCATCACTTGCGCAAACAGCGTCTTGCCCACGTTCATGCGTCACTCCAGGTCGTTCAAACCTGAAAGGATCGCAAATGCGCCATTGCAAATTCAAATCGTGGACACCCATGAATCTGTCGAAACCCGCGTCAGCACTGGCTTTGCGGCTTGTCCATATCAAATAAACCGGACACTACTGATATCGACCGATTACTTTGTCGGCTTCGCTTGTCGTGCTACAGCACTGTCTGCGCTTCACCTTCGCGTACTCGATCGATATAGAAATGGAATGAGGCGTGATCGGACGTCGGCTCACGCCGTCAGCGGCTCTTCCCCCATCGCCTCGATCTGCTCGCGCAGCAGGCCCACCTGGCCGCGCCAGTAGTCGCTGCTGCCGAACCACGGGAAGTTGACCGGAAAGATCGGGTCGGCCCAGCGCCGCGCCAGCCAGGCGCTGTAGTGGATCAGGCGCAGCGTGCGCAGCGGCTCGATCAGCGCCAGTTCGCGCCGGTCGAAGGCGCGCAGCTGCTCGTAGCCGTCGAGCAGCGCGCTCAGCCGCAGCGTGCGCTGGCGCCGCTCGCCCGACAGCAGCATCCACAGGTCCTGCACGGCCGGGCCCATGCGTGCGTCGTCCAGATCCACGAAATGCGGCCCGCCGTGGCCGGCGTCATCCACCGGCGTCCACAGCACGTTGCCCGGGTGGCAGTCGCCGTGCAGGCGGATGGAGGCGGCGTCTTTCAAGCCAAACCGGCCTGTGGCGCTGGATGGACAAGTGCTGGCAGCTATCAATTCAAGAGCCTCGTCGCAGGCGGCGCGCCAGGCGTTTTGCTGATCCAGCGGGATGATCCCGGCCTGCAGCAGCCAGTCGCGCGGATCCTGGCCGAAGCTCTGCAGGTCGAGCGCGGGGCGCTGCGCGAAGGGCCGCGCCGCGCCTACGTTGTGGATACGCGCGAGATAGCGCCCCAGCCATTCGAGCACCTCGAAGTCGTCCAGCTCGGGCTGGCGCCCGCCGCGCCAGGGGGCGACCGCAAAGTCGAAACCCGCGTGCCGGTGCAGGCTGGCGCCCTGCAGGACGAGCGGTGCGACCACCGGCACCTCGGCCGCGGCCAGCTCGGCGGCGAAGGCGTGCTCCTCCAGAATCTGCTCCTCGCTCCAGCGCCCGGGGCGATAGAACTTGGCGACCACGCGCTGGCCGTCCTCCAGCACCGCCTGGTAGACGCGGTTCTCGTACGAGCCCAGCGCCATCAGCCGGCCGTCGCCGTACAGGCCGGCGCTGGCCAGCGCGTCGAGCACCACGTCGGGGGTGAGGGCGGCGTAGGGGTGGGGTGCGTTGTCCATGGCGGCGATTGTCGCCGTGCAGTAGCTGGCATGCATGGCGCTTGAAAGGCAGAGACTGCGGCTTTCCCCCGGCCTGGCGGTCTTGGCCTTTCTGCACGACATCGGCAAGGCCAACACCGGCTTCCAGGGGCGATTGCCCCGCGCGAGCGGGGAGAGGCGGCCCAGGCCGCCAGCACGCGGCCCGGGCGAAACGGTTGCGTTTGCCTGGAGTGAAAGCTGGCGCCCATGTACTGGCCGTCGACCCGCACGACAAGGTACATTGCCCTATCGGCAATCAGCAACATCACAGGAATGGACGCTCGGACGGCGAACGAATCTTCAGAGGACAACGGCACGGTGGTCAAGATCCGTGGCGACGTGGTGGACGTGCAGTTCACCGGCGACGTGCCGCGCATCCAGGATCTGCTCTATGCCGATCAGCTGCCGCTGGAGGTCAGCCAGCTGCTGGGTGACGGTACGGTGCGCTGCATCGCGCTGGCTGCGGTGCGCGGGCTGGGGCTGGGGGCGGCGGTGCGATCCACGGGCGCGCCGATCACGGTGCCGGTCGGCCAGGCGGTGCTCGGGCGCATGCTCGACGTGTTTGGCGAGCCTATCGACGGCATGCCGGCGCCGGTGGCTGCACGGCGGCGCCCGATTCACCGCGCGCCGCCCAGTCTTGACGAGCGCGTGGTGCGCGGCGCGGTGATGGAGACCGGCATCAAGGCCATCGACCTGCTCGCGCCGATAGAGCGCGGCGGCAAGACGGGCCTGTTTGGCGGCGCTGGCGTGGGCAAGACGGTGCTGATCAACGAGCTGATCAACAACACCGCCCAGCACCACCAGGGAGTGAGCCTGTTTTGCGGCATTGGCGAGCGCTCGCGCGAGGCGCTGGAGCTGTACCGCGAGATGGGCGAGGCCGGCGTGCGCGACAACACCGTGATGCTGTTCGGCCAGATGAACGAAGCGCCCGGCGTGCGCTTTCTGGTCGGCAAGACCGCGCTGACCATGGCCGAGTATTTCCGCGACGACCAGCACCAGGACGTGCTGCTGCTGATCGACAACGTGTTTCGCTTCGTGCAGGCGGGCTCCGAAGTCTCGGGACTGCTCGGGCGCATGCCGTCGCGCGTGGGCTACCAGCCGACGCTGGCCACCGAGCTGGCCAGCCTGCAGGAGCGCATCACCTCGACCGCCAGCGGCGCCATCACCTCGGTGCAGGCGGTCTACGTGCCGGCGGACGATTTCACCGATCCGGCGGCGGTGCATATTTTTTCCCACCTCTCGGCGTCGGTCGTTCTGTCGCGCAAGCGCGCCAGCGAGGGGTTGTACCCGGCGGTCGATCCGCTGGCGTCCAGCTCGGTGATGCTCACGCCTGCCGTGGTCGGCCAGCGCCATTGCGACGTGGCGCGCGCGGTGCGCCGCACGCTGGCCGAATACGAGGAGCTGCGCGACATCATCGCGATGCTGGGGCTGGAGGAGCTGTCCACCGCCGACCGCGCCGTGGTCGGGCGTGCGCGGCGGCTCGAACGCTTTCTCACCCAGCCCTTCCACGTCGCCGAGGCCTTCAGCGGCATGGCCGGCCAGCGCGTGCCGATTGCCGCCACGCTGGACGGCTGCGAGGCCATCCTCGGCCAGACGCACTTCGACGACAACGAGATGGACTACTACATGATCGGCGCGCTCCCGGTGCGGGCCGGCCTGGCGGAGGCTGCGCCATGACGGGCGACGCGCTGATGCAGGTGCAGCTGCGTCTGCCCACGCGCACGCTGTTCAGCGGGCCGGCGCGCCATGTCTTTGCGGTGGCGCTGGATGGCGCCTTCGGCCTGCTGCCCCGCCATGCCGACCATGTCGCGTCGCTGCAGCCGTCGGTGCTGATCGTCACCGACGGAGAGGGCGTGGAGCGCTTCTTCGGCATCGATCACGGTCTGCTGGTCAAGCATGGCGCCCAGGTCGACGTCGTGGTGCGCCGGGGCGTCGCCGGCGACAGCCTGGAGCGCCTGTCGGAGACCGTGGACGCCAGCTTCATGGCGGTCGACGAACACGAGCGCGAAGCCCGCACCGCCCTGTCGCGGCTGGAGGTGGGCATCGTGCGCCAGCTCGGCCAACTGCGAAAGCCGGGATCATGAAGCCCGATACGGACAGCGCATCCGACAACATCCGCCGCCGCGCCGAGCAGTTGCGGCGCAGCCGCAAGGCACCGGCCTACAGTCCGTTGCAGGGCCTGAGCGCGTTTGGCGTGGTCGGCTGGTCGGTGGCGCTGCCCACGGTGGCCGGCGCGCTGCTGGGGCTGTGGCTGGAGCGGGTTGCACCGCAAAAATTTTCATGGCCCATCGCCCTTATGCTGGGGGGGCTGGTGGTTGGCCTGCTGGTAGCCTGGGAATGGGTTGCCCGGGAAAACCGCAACGCCGTCCAGCCACCGCAGCCCGACGAGCAACACACCGATGACTGAGACCATTTTTCTTTTTGCCCAGCCCACGCAGGGCCTGGCCTTCGCGCTGGGTCTGGTGGCCGGTGTGCTGGCCAGCATGCTGTTTTTTGCCGGCCTGGCGTGGAGCCTGCGCCGCGTGCTCAGCGCCCGCCAGCCCGCGCTGGTGCTGTTGCTGAGCTTTGTCGTGCGCGCCGGCGTGCTGCTGGGCCTGGGTGCAGCGCTGGTGCAGCTGGGCCAGCCGTTGTGGGCGCTGGCCGGCTATGCGCTGGGGTTTTTCATCGTGCGCGCACTGGCCTTGCGCTGGGGCCGGCGCGCGCCACCGCCGCCGCAGGCGGGAGAGCGGGGAGCGCTCTGAATGGAACTGACACCCGACGCCACCATAGTGCTCGACCTGGGCTGGCTGCGGCTCAACGCGACCATCGTCAATACCTGGATCGTGATGGCGGTGCTCACCGGCCTGTCCTGGCTGGTCACGCGCTCGCTCGATCCGAACAAGCCGCCCGGGCGCTGGCGCAATGCGCTGGAGGTGCTGGTGCAGCTGATCGAGGGCCAGATCGCCGACGTCGCGCACCGCGGCGTGCGCCCGGTCATGTACTTTGCCGGCACGCTGTTCCTGTTCATTGCTGCGTCCAACACGCTGTCGGTCATTCCCGGCTTCAAGTCGCCCACGGGGTCGCTTTCCACTACCGCGGCGCTGACGCTGGCCGTGCTGCTGGCGGTGCCGCTGTTCGGCGTCGCCCATGGCGGCGCGCGCCAGTACCTGCACAAATTCATTGAGCCTTCCATTCTCATCCTGCCGTTCAACGTGATCGGCGAGCTGTCCAAGGCGGTGTCGCTGTCGATCCGCCTGTACGGCAACGTGATGAGCGGGGCGGTGATCGCCGCCATCCTGCTGGGCGTGGCACCGTTCTTCTTTCCGGTGGTCATGGATTTGTTCGGCCTGCTGGTCGGGCTGATTCAGGCCTATATCTTCGCCATTCTGGCGGCGGTCTATATTTCGGCGGCCATGGCCGAGTCTTCGCCCGCGCCGCATCCAAACAAACCCATGGAGGACACCCTGTGAGTGAATTGAGTCTCGTGGCATTGATTTCGATTGCCACTGCCGGGCTGACCGTGGCCATCGGCTCGTTTGGCGCCGCGCTGGGCGAGGGCCGGGCAGCGGCCGCGGCCATGTCGGCCATCGCACAGCAGCCTGACGCCGCGCCCACGCTGTCGCGCACGCTGTTCGTCAGCCTCGCGATGGTCGAGTCCTCGGGCATTTACTGCTTCGTCGTCGCGCTGATCCTGATTTTCGCCAACCCCTTCTGGGATGCGGTGCGCCAGGCTGCGGGAGGGTGAGGCGCGATGTCGATCGACTGGGTGACCGTTGCCGCGCAGCTGGTGAACTTTCTGGTGCTGGTGTGGCTGCTGCGGCGTTTTCTCTACCGCCCCATTCTTGACGGCATCGACGCGCGCGAGGCCGAGATTGCCCGCCGCATGGCCGCCGCCGACGCCGCACGCACCCAGGCCGAGGCCGCGCAGCAGCGCTACCAGCAGCAGTACGAGCACAGCGTCAGCACCCAGCAGGCGATGGTTGCGCAGGCGCTGCAGTCCACCGAACACGAGCGCGAAAAGTTGCTGCAGGACACCCGCAGCCAGCTGGAGCGCGAGCAGCAGAACTGGCGCAGCCAGCTTGAACACGAACGCGAGGACTTTCTCGCGCGCCTGCAGCAGGCCGGCGCGCTGACGCTGACCGACCTCACGCGCAAGGCGCTGCACGAGCTGGCCGACACGCCGCTGGAGGCGGCCATTGCCCGCCACCTGGGCCCGCGCCTGGCGCCACTGGCGGCCGAGCTGCGCGACGCCGCCGGCGCCAGCCAGGAGGCGACCGTGACCACGCACGCTGCGTTGGGCGATGACGTGCAGGCGCAGCTGCGCAGCGAGCTGGCCGCCTATCTGCCGGGCGTTGTGCTGCGCTTTGCGGTCGACGCCGCGCAGGCGCCCGGGCTCACCATCCAGGTGGGCGGCGCGCGCGTGGCGTGGACGCTGGACAGTTATATGGACGGCTTCGAGCGCACGCTGGCGCACCAGCACGCTGGCAGTCCCGCACTCTCCACGGCCCATGGCAGTGCCGCCTGAGCAAGCGGCCCCGGCCCCGGCCCCGGCCGCCGGCGACGCCGCGGCGCAGCGCTTTGCGCAGTGGCGCCAGCGGCTTCTCGCCACGCCCACGCCCACGCCGGTGCTCACCGAGATCGGCACCGTCACCGAGGTGGGCGACGGCATTGCCATCGTCCGCGGGCTGGCGCGCGCTCTGGCCGACGAGCTGCTCGTCTTTGCCAGCGGCGTGCAGGGCCAGGTGCTCGACCTGGAGGCCGACCGCCTGGGCGTGGTGCTGCTCGGCCCGGCCGACGCGGTGCGCCTGGGCGAGCAGGTGTTTCGCACCCAGAAAGTGCTGGCAACGCCGGTGGGCGAGGCGCTGCTGGGCCGCGTGGTCGACGCACTCGGCCGGCCGCTGGACGGCAAGGGCCCGGTAAACGCCAGCGCGCGCCACGCGGTCGAGGCGCGGGCGCCGATGATCATCGAGCGCGAGCTGGTCTCGCGCCCGCTGGCCACCGGCATCAAGGCGGTCGACGCGGCGATCCCCGTCGGCCTGGGCCAGCGCCAGCTCATCATCGGCGACCGCCAGACCGGCAAGACCTCGCTTGCCATCGACACCATGCTCAACCAGACGCGCTCGCAGCTGGTGTGCATCTACTGCGCAATCGGCCAGCGTGGCGACGCGGTGGCACGCGTGATCGAGGCGCTGACCACCGGCGGTGTGCTGGAGCGCAGCATCGTCGTGCACAGCGGCGACGACGAAGCGCCCGGCCTGTCCTACGTCGCGCCCTACGCGGCGATGACCATGGCCGAATACTTCGCCGCCCAGGGCCGCGACGTGCTGCTGGTGTTCGACGACCTGACCCACCACGCCCGCGCCTATCGCACGCTGTCGCTGCTGCTGCGCCGCCCGCCCGGGCGCGAGGCGTTTCCGGGCGACATCTTCTACGTGCATGCGCGGTTGCTGGAGCGCGCCGGCCAGTTTGCCGCCAGCCTGGGCGGCGGCTCGATCACCGCGCTGCCGGTGGTCGAGACCGAGGCGGAGAACCTCTCGGCCTATATCCCGACCAACCTGATCTCGATCACCGACGGGCAGATCTACCTGTCGCCGCAGCTGGTGCGCAAAAACCAGTTTCCGGCGGTGGATCTGGGGCTGTCGGTGTCGCGCGTGGGCGGCAAGGCGCAGGACCGCCGCCTGCGCGCGGTCTCGGGCAATCTGCGCGTGACGCTGGCGCAGTTCGAGGAGCTGGAAGACTTTGCCCGCTTCGGCACCCGGCTGGACGACAGCGTGCGCGCCCGTCTGGCGCGCGGCAGCGCGGTGCGCCAGGCGCTGCGCCAGGCAGAGCGCGACCCGATGCCGACCGCCGAGCAGCTGGCCGTGCTGACCGCCGCGATCGAGGGCTTGTTCGATGCGTATGACGAGCAGGCGCTTGAACAGGCCATGGCGCGTGTGCGCGCCGCGGTGCGTGCGCAGCAGGCCCAGGGCGGCGACCTGCCCGACAAGGACGCGCTGCTGGTGCTGGCCCGCCAGGCCCTGGCCGAGCCGCCGGCGCACCATCGGGACGGCTGATGGCGCACACGCTGGAGCAGCTTGGCCGCCAGGAGCAGACGCTGGCGGGCATCGGCGGCATCGTGCGCACCATGAAGGCGCTGGCCGCAATCAACGCATCGCCCTATGAGCAGGCGGCGCAGTCCATCCAGGCCTGGCAGCAGACCGTCGACCTGGGCCTGCGCGCCTTTGCCTTTCGCATGCGCGGCCAAGCCCTGCGGGGCAGCGCCGCGGTGCAGGGCCGCATCCTGATCGTCTTTGGCTCGGACCACGGCTTTTGCGGCAATTACAACGCGCTGCAGGCGCGCGCCGTGCAGCAGTGGCGGGCGCAGCGCCCGCGCGCGCAGGAGGTGGTGCTGTGCATCGGCGCGCGCCTGCAGCGCGCGCTGGCCGAGCATGGCATCGACGTGGCCCGGCGGCTGACGCCGCCCGCGTCGGCCGACGGCATCGGCCGGCTGGCCGGCCAGGTCGTCACCCAGGTGCAGCAGCTCGCCCAGGGCCGGCCGCTGGACGCGCTGGAGGTCGACCTGGCCTACACCCGGCGCGAACCGCAGCACGGCAGCGTGGCACAGGTCACGCAGCTGCTGCCGCTGGCGCCGCAGCTGCTGCAGGCGCCGCAGCGCTGGCCCGGGCCGTCGCTGCCCGACTTCCGCATGGAGCCGGCGCAGCTGTTCAGCGCGCTGGTGCGCAGCCACATCTTTGCCCGGGTGTTTCGCGCATCGGCCGAGGCCATGGTCACCGAGAACGCAGCGCGCCTGGCGCTGATGCAGCAGGCCGAGCAGTTGGTGCAGGAGCGCCTGGAGCAGGTGCGGCGCGACCTTGCCGGCGTGCGCCAGGACGCGATCACCGACGAGCTGATGGACATCGTCATCGGCCATGCAGGCGGGGCTGGGTCCTGATCGTGGTTTTTTGCAGCAGGCCCGCTTTGTGCGATGAATGCTGTGCCGGTGTTGATCGCGGCGGGCCCATGGAGCACACGCGCCTCGCGATCACCCCGCTGCCAGCGCAGGGGCCAGCGGCTGGGCATGATGGCGGCTGGCCACGACCGCGCCATTGTCACCAGGAGACCTGTCATGCCCCAGCACCCACTGCCCGCCACCGCCCTCACCGATCTGCTGGGCTGCCGCCTGCCCATCGTCCTGGCGGGCATGGGCGGCGTGGCGCGCAGCGAGTTGGTGGCCGCCGTCACGCGCGCCGGCGGCTACGGCTTTCTGGGCATGGTGCGCGAGCCGCTGGCGCTGATCGAGCGCGAAGTGGCCGCGGTGCGCGCCGCCACCGACCTGCCGTTCGGCGTCAACATCATTCCGGCGGCCACGCCGGCAAAGCAGCTCGCCGCGCAGGTCGACCTGCTGATCGCGCTGCGCGTCGCCTCGGTCGAGCTGTTCTGGGAGGTGGACGCCCGCGTCGTCGCCCGGCTGCGCGACGCCGGCGTCACCGTGGTGCACCAGGTCGGCAGCGCACGCGAGGCGCTGGCCGCGCAGCAGGCCGGCGCGCAGGCGCTGATTGCCCAGGGCGTGGAGGCCGGCGGCCATGTGCGCGGGCGCCAGCGGCTGCAGGAGCTGCTCGATGAGGTGCTGGCCGTCGCCCGCGTGCCGGTGGCCGCCTGCGGTGGGCTGGCCGACGGGCGCGATCTGGCGCGGGCGCTGATGCAGGGCGCGCACGGCGCGGTGCTGGGCACGGCCTTCATGGCGACCGAGGAGTCGTTCGCGCACGACGCGCACAAGCGGCGCCTGGTCGCCGCGCGCGCCAGCGACACGGTGCTGACCGAGGATTTCCATATCAACTGGCCGCCACTGGCCGCAGTGCGCGTGCTGCGCAGCAGCGTGACCAGCGGCGAGCGCGGCGACCCGTTCGGCGGCCAGCGCACGCCGATCGGCGACGAAGAGGGCCGGCCCATCTACCTGTTCAGCACCGATTCACCACTGCGCTCGATGACCGGCGACTTCGAAGCCATGGCGCTGTACGCCGGCCGCGGCGTGGATCGCATCGATGCCATCGTGCCGGCGGCCGCGCTCGTCGCGCAGCTGGAGCAGGACGCCGCACGCCACCTGCGCCTGCTGGCCGACGCCGCGCCCCCGCTGGCATCACCCGTCTGCTACGCTCCCGAAGCCCAGGCAGCCCAGCGCGCGCCGCTGTTGGCCGCCCTCGACACCCTGTTGCGCGCCGCCAGCCACCGCGCAACAGCCGAAGGCTGCGACGCGGCGCTGCACGGCGCCGGCGTGGTGCGCCGCGCCATCCGCACACTGGACGGCAAACCCTGGACGCCTGCGGGCGACGGCGGTGCCGCACCCGCGCTCGATGCGGCGGCGCGAGCGGTCCAGGCTTTGCTGGACGGCGTGGAAGACGCGGCCCTGCGTAAGGAGCTGGAACAAGTGGTCGGGCCGTGGCTTGAAGGTGGGCACTGATCTTCCCCGCCTGACCTGCTCTGCCCCGGTTTGACGCCGACAGCCCAGGTATTCCCGCGTATTCCCACGTACCCTGACCGTCGTCCCGGCGAAAGCCAAAACCCGGGTGCTCTTGCCAGCCGGCGGACTGGATTCCGGCTTTCGCCGGAATGACGGCAGGCCACAGACCAGGCCGAGCGAAGCGATGGCCCGCGCCGGGCTTTCACCCCCCTTGAGGCTGCGCCTGTAGCGGGGTGCTTGCGGGGTGGCATGCGCGTCGAAGCGCGCATGCTTCGTTGACTGACTTGCCGCAGTTGTCTGAACGGAGCGCGCCAGCGCGCAGTGAGTTCTGCGGCACGCCCCGCAAGCACCCCGCCACAGGTTTGCCCCGGCGCGCAGCGCCGGGGTCGCAGACTTGGGGGCGTGTTCTTTGCCTACTTTCTTGCACGAGCAAGAAAGTAGGTCGCCCGCCGGGGCGAGACCCGGCCAGCCCCCTTCATCAAGCAAACCTCCCTCAACGACAACACAACCCAAAACCCTCACTCCCGTTACATTCCCCCAGTCCCAACACCAACAAACACCCCACCCCCCCATGCCCCCAGCCGAATTCACCGCCCTGCTAGTGCTGGCTACCGCCATGAGCTTCACCCCCGGCCCCAACACCACGCTGTCGACCGCCGTGGCCGCCAACCGCGGGCTGGGCGCGGCGCTGCGCTTCGTCGTCGCGGTGCCGGTGGGCTGGGCGCTGCTTTTGCTGCTGTGCGCCGCGGGCCTGGGCGCAATGGTGGTGGCGGTGCC
Organism: Comamonas faecalis; assembly: GCF_039538025.1. Lineage (NCBI taxonomy): Bacteria > Pseudomonadati > Pseudomonadota > Betaproteobacteria > Burkholderiales > Comamonadaceae > Comamonas > Comamonas faecalis. Next base: position 63,665 of record NZ_BAABBP010000016.1, on the reverse strand, counting down.
GCCGCTGGGCTGGGCGATCAAGGCGGTGGGCATCGGCTACCTGCTGTGGTTGGCCTGGCGCCTGGCGGGCTCGGCCCAGTTGGCCGAGGCCGACGGCGCGCGGCTGTCGGTGGGCTTCTGGGAGGGCGTGCTGCTGCAGTTCGTCAATATCAAGGCCTGGCTGCTGGCGCTGACCATCGTTGCCGGCTGGGTGCTGGGCCACCCCGACAGCGGCCAGCGCCTGGCCGTGGTGCTGCCGGTGATGCTGGCATTCGCATTCAGCAGCAACTTCACCTACGCGGCCATGGGCGCCATGCTGCGCCACTGGCTGGCGCGCGGGCGGCGCCTGCTGTGGTTCAACCGCGCGATGGCGGCCATCCTGGTGGCGACGGCCGTCTGGATGGTGGGCGCGTGAGCCAGGCCGGCGCCCAGCCCGGCCGCGCGCAGGAGACGCGCGGCCTGCTGCTGGGTGCGCTGGGCGTGGCCATTTTTGCGCTGACGCTGCCGATGACGCGCCTGGCCGTGGGCACGCCCGAGGCACCGCAGCTGGCGGGGCTGTTCGTCGGCATGGGACGCGCGGCCGTGGCCGGGCTGCTGTCGCTGGCCTGGCTGCTGGCCCTGCGCGCTCCGCTGCCCGCGCGCAGCGACTGGTGGCCGCTGGCGATGAACGCGCTGGGCGTGGTGTTCGGCTTTCCGCTGTTCATGTCGGTGGCCATGCGCTATGTGGGCGCGGTGCATGCGTCGGTCATCCTGGGCGTGCTGCCGCTGGCCACGGCCGCGGTCGGCGCTTTTTTGCACCGCCAGCGCCCGTCCAATGCTTTTTGGGCCTGCGCCGCGCTCGGCTCAGGCCTGGTCATCGGGTTTGCGCTGCTGCGCTCGGGCGCGGACGGGCTGGCCCTGCACCCGGCCGATCTGCTGCTGCTTGCCGCCATGCTGTGCGCGGCGTTCGGCTACGGCTGGGGCGGGCGGCTGGCGCAGCACATGAGCGCCGAGGCGGTGATCTGCTGGTCGCTGGTGCTGTCGCTGCCCGCCACGCTGCCGGCCGCCTGGTGGCTGCGCCCGCACGGCGCGATCGCCCCGGCGGCCTGGGGGGGATTCGTCTACGTGGCGCTGTTCTCGATGTGGATCGGCTTCTTCGCCTGGTACCGCGGCCTGGCGCTGGGCGGCACGGTGCGCGTGAGCCAGATGCTGCTGCTGCAGCCGTTCCTGAGCATGCTGTTTGCCGTGCCGCTGCTGGGCGAGCGCATCGACGCGGTCAGCCTGGGCTTTGCGCTGGCCGTCCTGGCCACGGTGGTGCTGGGGCGAAAGCTGCCGGTGACGCAGTAGCATGCACCTCTTTTTGCCCCCCTGAAACCTCTGCATATGACGTTCTGGACACTGGCCGCCCGTGCCGCGGCGATGAATCCCTCGGTGATCCGCGAGATCCTGAAAGTGACCGAGAAGCCCGGCATCATCAGCCTGGCCGGCGGCCTGCCTTCGCCGCAGACCTTTCCGGTGACCGATTTCGCCGCCGCCTGCGCCCAGGTGCTGGAGCACGATGGCCCCGGCGCGCTGCAATACGCCGCCAGCGAGGGCTACGGCCCGCTGCGCGAAGCGGTGGCGGCGCAGCTGCCCTGGGCGGTGGATCCGGCGCAGGTCTTGATCACCACCGGCTCGCAGCAGGGCCTGGATCTGGTGGCCAAGGTGCTGCTCGACGCGGGCAGCCGCGTGCTGGTGGAGACGCCAACCTACCTGGGCGCGCTGCAGGCCTTCTCGCCAATGCAGCCGCGGGCCGTGGGCGTGGCCAGTGACGAAGAAGGGCCGCGGGTGGACGACTTCGTCGCCCAGGCCGGCAGTGGCGCGGAGCGTGCGCGCTGCATGTACCTGCTGCCCAACTTCCAGAACCCCACCGGTCGCACCATGGGCGAGGCGCGCCGCGCGGCGCTGTCCGCCAAGGCGGCCGAACTGGGCATCCCGATCATCGAGGACAACCCCTATGGCGACCTGTGGTTCGACCAGCCGCCGCCCGCGCCGCTCACCGCGCGCAACCCCGAGTGCTGCATCTACCTTGGCTCATTCTCCAAGGTGCTGGCGCCAGGCCTGCGCCTGGGCTATCTGGTCGCGCCAAAGGTCGTCTACCCCAAGCTGCTGCAGGCCAAGCAGGCGGCCGACCTGCACACGCCCAGCTTCAACCAGCGCGTCGTCGCCGAGGTGCTGAAGGGCGGCTTTCTCGACCGCCATGTGCCAACCATCCGCGCGCTCTACCGGCGCCAGCGTGACGCGATGCTGGCTGCACTGGAGCGCGAAATGGCCGGCCTGGATGTGACCTGGAACCGCCCGGCCGGCGGCATGTTCCTGTGGCTGCGCCTGCCCGCGGGCATCGACGCTACCCGGCTGCTGCCGCACGCGGTCGAACGCAACGTGGCCTTCGTGCCCGGCGCCGCCTTCTACGCCGGCACGGGCGACGCGCGCACGCTGCGCCTGTCCTTCGTCACCGCCACGCCGGCGCAGATCGACGCCGGCATCGCCGCCCTGGCCGCGGCGATTCGCAAGCAAGCCGTCGCCTGCTTGAACATGGAGCCATAGAAAGCCCACTGGCGCCAGATATCTCCGGTCATTCCGGCCCAGGCCGAAATCCAGGGGAGGTTCCGCCGCCATGTCAACGCTGGGGCGAAAGCTGCCGGTGCAACAGCGCGGGGCGGTTTCGCGTTAGAGTCGCCGGTTGCGCTCTTACCCACGGGGCGCGCCCCTGCCGCACAACGGCTCTTTTGCAATGCACTGGCGCACACCCCCGCGCTACAGGAGACACACACCATGACCGCATGGACACTGGCCCAACGCACGGCCGGCATGAACCCTTCCGCACTCTGGGAAATCCTCAAGCTGGGCGAGCGCCCGGGCGTCATCAGCCTGGCGGGCGGCCTGCCATCACCCCACACCTTCCCGATCGACGCGTTCAGCGAAGCGGCCGAGCACGTGCTGCGCAGCGAAGGCCATCTGGCGCTGCAATACGCCGGCACCGACGGCCATTCCGGGCTGCGCGAGGCGGTGGCCAGGTCGCTGCCCTGGAAGGTCGATCCGGCGCAGGTGCTGATCACCACCGGCTCGCAGCAGGCGCTGGACCTGGTGGCCAAGGTGTTCGTCGATCCGGGCAGTCGCATCCTGGTCGAGGCGCCGACCTATCTGGGCGCGCTGCACGCATTCGCGCCGATGCAGCCGCGCATCGACGCGGTGGCCAGCGACGACGACGGCCTGGTCGTCGAAGACTTCGTGCACCGCGCCGGCAATGGCGCCGAGCGTGCGCGCTTTCTGTACGTATTGCCCAACTTCCAGAACCCCACCGGGCGCACGCTGGCCGAGTCGCGCCGCGATGCGCTGGTGCAGGCGGCCGCGGCGCACAACATCCCGCTGATCGAGGACAACCCCTACGGCGACCTGTGGTTCGACCAGCCGCCGCCGGCGCCGCTCACCGCGCGCAACCCCGAGGGCTGCATCTACCTGGGCACCTTCTCCAAGGTGCTGGCGCCGGGACTGCGCCTGGGCTATCTGGTCGCGCCCAAGGCCATCTACCCCAAGCTGATGCAGGCCAAGCAGGCGGCCGACCTGCACACTTCCAGCTTCAACCAGCACCTTGTCGCGCAGGTGCTGCAGGGCGGCTTTCTGCAGCAGCACATCCCGACGATCCGCGCACTCTATAAGCGCCAGTGCCACGCCATGCTGGACGCGCTGCAGGCGCAGATGCAGGGCCTGGGCGTGACCTGGACGCGTCCGGCCGGCGGCATGTTTTTGTGGCTGCGCCTGCCCGAGGGGATGGACGCCACCGCGCTGCTGCACGACTGCGTGCAGCGCAACGTGGCATTCACGCCGGGCAGCGCCTTCTACGCCCATGACGGCGACCCGCGCACGCTGCGCCTGTCCTACGTCACCGCCACCGAGGCGCAGATCCGCGCCGCCATCGCCGTGATCGCCGACGCGGTGCGCACCCAGCTGACCGCGCGCGGCCTGCAGCGCGCCGTGGCCCATACCGTCTGAAGACTCTGCCCTGACAACACCATGACGAACGCCACGACCGACACCGCAACCAGCCTGCTGCCGAACGCCGGCGAGATCGCCTCCGCGGCAACCCTGGTCTATCGCACCTTCCAGGCCACGCCGCAGTACCGCTGGGCGCTGCTGAGCGAGCGCCTGGGCGCCGACTGCTGGGTCAAGCACGAGAACCACAACCCGGTGGGCGCGTTCAAGATCCGCGGCGGGCTGACCTACTTCGAGCACCTGGCAGCCACCGGCCAGCTGCCGCGCGCCGTCGTCAGCGCCACGCGCGGCAACCACGGCCAGAGCATTGCCTGGGCCGCGCGCGCCCATGGCGTGGCCTGCACCATCGTCGTGCCGCTGGGCAATAGCCGCGAGAAGAACGCCGCAATGCGCGCGCTGGGCGCCGAGCTGATCGAGCATGGTGACGACTTCCAGGCCGCGCGCGAGCACGCGCTGCAGCTGGCCGCCGAGCGCGGCGCCCACATGGTGCCCAGCTACCACCGCGAGCTGGTGCGGGGCGTGGCCACCTACTGGTGGGAGTTTCTGCGCGCCGTGCCCGACCTGGACGTGGCCTACGTGCCCATCGGCCTGGGCTCGGGCGCCTGCGCGGCAGTGGCCGCGAAGCAGGCGCTGGGCCACCCTGTGCGCATCGTCGGCGTGGTCAGCCAGGGCGCGCCGACCTACGCGCTGTCGCTGGCCGCGGGCCACGTCGTTGCCGCGCCCGTGAGTACCGAATTGGCCGACGGCATGGCCGTGCGTGTGGCCGACGCCGAGGCGCTGGCCGTGCTGCGCACCGGGCTCGACCACGTGGTGGGAGTCAGCGACGACGAGGTCGCCCAGGCCATGCGAGCGCTGTTCACCGACACGCACAACGTGGCCGAGGGCGCAGGCGCCGCAGCGCTGGCCGGCGCGCTGCAAGAGCGCGCCCAGCTGGCCGGATGCCGCGTGGGCGTGGCCCTGACCGGCGCCAACGTGGATGCGGACGTCTTTGCGCAGGTGCTGACGCAGGGCTGACTCCCCGTCCCCAACCCTGCCGGTCTCGCCCGCGACAAGCGCGCGCGCGGGCTGTCTCCAGAATCTGCGGCCATGGGAACGCTCTACCTCGTGCGCCACGGCCAGGCCTCGTTTGGCGCAGACAACTATGACCAGCTCAGCCCCCTGGGCGCACAACAGGCCGAGCGCCTGGGCGCGTACTGGCGCGAGCGCGGCCTGGCCTTCGACGCAGTGCTGACCGGCACGCTGGCGCGTCACGTGCAGACGCTGGACGGTATTGCCAGCGGCCTGGGCGCAATGCCGCAGGCCAGCGCGCTGCCAGGGCTCAACGAGTACGACAGCGCCGCGCTGATTGCCGCGGTGCAGGCCGCGCCACTGCCCAAGCCCGACACGCCCGAGCGCTTTCGCGCGCACTTTCGCCTGCTGTGCGACGCGCTGGCGCAGTGGATGGCCGGCACCATCAGCCCCGAGGGCATGCCCAGCTGGGACGACTTCTCCGCCGGCGTGCGCGATGCGCTGGAGCGCGTGCGCCAGGATCACCAGGGCAAGAACGTGCTGCTGGTCTCCAGCGGCGGGCCGATCTCGGCGGCCATCGGCGAGGTGCTGGCCACGCCCCCCGAGGTGACGATTGCGCTGAACATGCGCATCCGCAACAGCGCGGTGAGCGAGTTCAGCATCGCGCCGCGGCGGCTGATGCTGCAGACCTTCAACAGCCTGGCGCACCTGGACGCGCCCGGCTACAGCGACTGGATCACCTACGCGTAAAGCGCCCAGGGGCGCCCGGCTCAGCGCGGCGTGAGTGCGGCGGGCAACTCCAGCGCATGCAGCTCGGCCAGCAGCTGTGCCAGCGCCTGGCCGGCGGCCTGCACCACGGCGCTGCCCTTGTCGGCGGTGGCAGCGGTGGCGTTGCCCACGGCGCCGGCGGGCTGATAGTCCTCGATTGTCCAGCCCATCTTGGCGCTCCTGCCGTTGCCCAGAATGGGGTAGCGCTGTGCCCGCTCCTGCGAGGTCGACGGCCAGTGGCGCGCCTCATCCATGTGCACCAGCTGCGGCGCCAGGTGCAGCATCATCGAGGTCTCGATCTCGCCGCCGTGGATGCCGAAGCGGTGCTCGTCGGCGCTGAACAGGCCGCTCACCTCCTGGGGCAGCGGCAGGCTGAACCAGCTGGCGCTGTAGGTCAGCAGGCCGTGCTGCTGGCGCAGCTCGCGCGCGGCGATATCCATGGGGGCGACGTTGCCGCCGTGGCCGTTGAGCAGCAGCAGCTTTTTGACGCCGGCGCGCGCCACGGCCGCGCCCAGCTCGCTCCACAGCGCCAGCAGCGTTGCGGGCGACAACGACAGCGTGCCGGGGTAGGACAGGTGCTCGGTCGACAGGCCGACGTTCTGCGCCGGCAGAAAGAGCACCGGCAGCTCGGTGGGCAGCAAGGGCAGCGCCGCGTCGATCACGCCCTGCAAGAGCGTCGCATCCACCGACAGCGGCAGATGCGGGCCATGCTGCTCGATGGCGGCCACCGGCAGCACCGCGATGGTGCGCGCGGCCAGGCCGCTGGCGCGCGCGTCGGAAAAATCCTGTGTCGTCAAGTCGGCCCAGTGGCGCGACGGATGGTGGGGCAGGGCAGTCATCGGCGCATATTAAAACCTGTGGTCTGCCGTATCGCATTGCACGGGCACGGTTGTCGGCAAACGCCTACCATTGGCGGTTTGCGCCCACCGGCGCCGCGCCCTGCGGCGCCCATTGCCCGCCCGCCATCCGGGTTCGCCACCATCGCCTCCCATGACCTCCGCCACCGCTCCCATCACGCCCGCTGCGCCGGGCACGACGCGCTACCGCGTGCTTGGCGCGATCAGCTTTGCGCACTTTCTCAACGACATGATCCAGTCGTTGATCCTGGCGATCTACCCGCTGCTTAAGGGCACGTTCGACCTGAGCTTCGGCCAGATCGGCCTGATCACGCTGACCTACCAGGTCACCGCGTCGCTGCTGCAGCCGCTGGTGGGCCTGTACACCGACCGCCATCCCCGGCCTTACTCGCTGGTGCTGGGCATGGCCAGCACGCTGTGCGGCCTGCTGCTGCTGAGCGTGGCGCCCAGCTTTGGCGTGGTGCTGGTGGCCGCGGCGCTGGTGGGCACGGGCTCGTCCATCTTCCACCCCGAGTCCTCGCGCATCGCGCGCCTGGCCTCGGGCGGGCGCCACGGGCTGGCGCAGTCCATCTTCCAGGTGGGCGGCAACGGCGGCAGCGCCGTGGGGCCGCTGCTGGCGGCCATCATCGTCGCGCCGCAGGGCCAGCGCGCCGTGGCCTGGTTTGCGCTGGCGGCGCTGGCAGCCATTTTCGTGCTGTGGCAGGTGGGCGGCTGGTACCGGCTCAACCACCTGGCCGCCGGCGCGCGCGCCAAGCCCAAGGCGGCGGCCGCCGCGGCTGTCAGCCCGGTGCCGCCGCGCACCGTGGCGCTGGCCATTGGCGTGCTGCTGGTGCTGATCTTCAGCAAATATTTCTACCTGACCAGCATCACCAGCTACTACACCTTCTATCTGATGACGCGCTTTGGCCTGTCGGTGCAGGCCGCGCAACTGCACCTGTTCGCCTTTCTGTTCGCCGTCGCCGCGGGCACGCTGGCCGGCGGGCCGATTGGCGACCGCATCGGTAGAAAACGCGTGATCTGGTTCTCCATCCTGGGCGTGGCGCCGTTCACGCTGGCACTGCCGCACGTCGGGCTGTGGTGGACGGGGGTGCTCAGCTGCATCATCGGGCTGATTCTGGCGTCGGCCTTCTCGGCCATTCTGGTGTTTGCGCAGGAGCTGATGCCCGGCAAGGTGGGCACCGTGTCGGGCCTGTTCTTCGGTTTTGCCTTCGGCATGGGCGGCATTGGCGCCGCGGTGCTGGGGGCGCTTGCCGACGCGCGGGGCATCGTCTTCGTCTATGCGCTGTGCGCCTGGCTGCCGCTGCTGGGCATGCTGACCATCTTTTTGCCCGACCTGCGCAAGGGGCAGCTGGTCAAACACTGAGCGGCGCCAAGCGCCAAGCACCGGACAGGGGCAAAGGCGTGGTTACGATCGGCGCCAGGAACCAAACGCGCCCGCCGCAGTCCCACCCCGTTGCCATGTTGCCCCACCTGTTCCAACGCCTGAAGGCCCTGCCCTCCCTCGCCGCTGCCGCAGCCCTGGTGCTGCTGGCTGCCGCGCCCGCGCCCGCTGCGGCGCAATTCCTGCTCAAGAGCAGCGCCGGCGGAGCCAGCACCGTCAGCACGCCACGCGTGCAGGCCGAGCTGGTCGCCCACGCGCCCGAGGGCATCGGCGCGGGCCGCCCGCTGACGCTGGGCCTGCTGCTGACCCACGCGCCCGACTGGCACACCTATTGGCGCAATCCGGGCGATTCGGGCCTGCCCACGCAGCTGACCTGGCAGTTGCCCGAGGGCATGGACGCCGGCGAGATCGCCTGGCCCGTGCCGCGCAAGATTCCCATCGGCACGCTGGCCAACTACGGCTACGAGGGCCGCGTGCTGCTGCCGGTGCCGGTCACCGTATCGCAGGCGTTCACGCCCGGCCCGCTGCAGCACGAGGCGACGTTTGAGTTGCACGCATCGTGGCTGGTGTGCCGCCAGGAGTGCATTCCCGAGGAAGGCAGCTTCACGCTGAGCGTGCCGCTGGAAGGCTCCACGGGGGGGCATTCCCAGGATTTTGCCGCCGCCGCCAAGGCCCATCCGCAGCCGCTTGCGGCGGGCGCGGACAGCTACGCCAGCGTCGAAGACGGCGCGCTGGTGCTGCGCGTGGCCGGCCTGCCGCAGGTGCTGCAGGGCCGGGCGCTGGACGTCTTTCCAGAAACCGAGGGCGTGGTGCACAACGCGGCTGCGCCGGAGCAGCGCTGGGACGGAGCCCTGTGGACCGCGCGCTGGGCGCTGTCGCCCGAGCGCAGCGCCAGCCCCGAGACCCTGCCCGTGGTGCTGGCCCAGGACGGGCGCGGCTGGCGCACCGCGCTGGCGGTGCAGGGCAGCTGGCCGGCGACGCGGCCGCTGGCCGAGGTGTCGCCCGCGCTGGCCGCAGCGCTCAAGGCCAATGCACAGCTGGGCTCCACCAGTGCGTCCGCGGCGGGCAGCGTGGACGCGGCGCCGCTGGCCACCTGGCTGGCTGCGCTGGGCGCGGCCCTGCTGGGCGGCGTCATCCTGAACCTGATGCCCTGCGTGTTTCCGGTGCTGGCCATCAAGGTGGCCGGCTTTGCACGCCACGCCGACAACCGGCGCGCCCACCGCATCTCGGGCCTGGCCTACACCGCCGGCGTGCTGCTGTCCTTCGTCGCGCTGGGCGCGCTGATGCTGGCGCTGCGCGCGGCCGGCGACGCCGTGGGCTGGGGCTTTCAGCTGCAGTCGCCCACGGTGGTGGCGCTGCTGGCGGCGCTGTTCACGCTGATCGCGCTCAACCTGCTGGGCGTGTTCGAGTTCACAGCCATGCTGCCCTCGCGCCTGGCCGGCCTGCAGGCGCGCCACCCGGTGACCGATGCGTTTCTCACCGGCGTGCTGGCCGTGGCCGTCGCCTCGCCCTGCACCGCGCCCTTCATGGGCGCGTCGCTGGGGCTGACCGCCACGCTGCCCGCCGCGCAGGCGCTGGGCATTTTTGCCGCACTGGGCCTGGGCCTGGCACTGCCCTATCTGCTGGCCAGCTGGCTGCCGGCGGTGGCGCGCTGGCTGCCGCGCCCGGGTGCGTGGATGGAGGCGCTGCGCCGCCTGCTGGCCTTCCCGATGCTGGCCACCGTGGTCTGGCTGACCTGGGTGCTGGGCCAGCAAAGCGGCATCGACGGCGCGGCCGCGCTGCTGGCGCTGCTGGTGCTGCTGGCGCTGCTGGTTTGGGCGCTGACGCTCAAGGGCCGCTGGCGCGCGGCCGTGGCGCCGCTGGCGCTGGCCGCCGGCGCGTGGTTGACCTGGTCATGGGCGCCGCTGATCCACCCGGCCGAGCCGCCCGCGCTGGCGGCCACCTTGCCGACAGACCAAACCACCGGCTGGCAGCCCTGGAGCGCCGAGCGCACCGAGGCGCTGCTGGCCCAGGGCCGGCCGGTGTTCGTCGACTACACCGCCGCCTGGTGCGTGACCTGCCAGTACAACAAGAAGACCACGCTGGCCGACGCCGAGGTGCTGGCCGATCTGGCTGCCAAGAACGTCGCGCTCTTGCGCGCCGACTGGACGCGGCGCGACCCCGCGATTACCGCCGCGATCACCGCGCTGGGCAGAAGCGGCGTGCCGGTCTACGTGCTTCTGGCGCCTGGGCGCGCGCCGCAGGTGATGAGCGAGATCCTGAGTGCGTCGCAGTTGCGCAGCGCGCTGGCCGGGCTGTAAAAGCGCGGAGGCCCGCCTCGGGCCGATGGATGTTGCGCCGGAGCCGATTGCGGGGAGGGCGCCGCTCCCACAGGGGCCGGCCTTGCGCACGAGGGGCTTGTTTGCGCATCGCCCTAGGGCCTGTTAACGCTATTTTTGACGGATGCGTTGTGATCAAAAGGGCCACTCGCCAAGGCGCCAGCCGCAGCCAAGGTGCCACCCTTGGCAAGGCTGGCAACGCCGGCGATGGCCCTTTTGATCGCAACCCGAAGGGAACATACTCAGAACGGCGCCACTCTTCGTTGCGCTCCTTGCCCAGACACCCGGTCTGGGCTGCGTCGCACGTCTCGATTGACGCCGTTCTGAGTATGTTCGCACCGCCAAAAATAGCGTTAACAGGCCCTAATCCTCGCCAAAGGCTGCCACGATCCACTGCAGCTGCCCGCCGTCGATGACCACCGCGTCGAAGCGGCAGGCCGGCGGCGCGCTGCCCCAGCGCATCAGGTAGTGGCGCGCGGCCAGCAGAATGCGCCGGCGCTTGGCCGCGCCGATGCTGGCGGCCGCGCCGCCAAAGCCCGGGCGAGCGCGGCTGCGCACCTCGACGAAGACCAGCGTGGCGTCGGGTGCGCGCATGATCAGGTCGATTTCTCCGCCGCCGCGGCCCGGGGTTCGATAATTGCGCTCCAGCAGCTGCAGACCGGCGCCGCGCAGGTGCTGCAGGGCCAGGTCTTCGGCGCTTTGCCCGCGCACGCGGGTGCTGGTCCCGGTGGCGGCCTGCGGTGGCGGCGCTGTCTTTTTGCCCAGGAAAAGGAACCCCATTGATCACCTCTTTTCAGCAGGCATTGGGCGCCGCCCGCGATGCGGCGGCCATGCAGGATTACCCCCAGGGGGCGCTGTACGTCGTGGCCACGCCGATCGGCAATCTGGCCGACATCACGCTGCGCGCCCTGCACGTGCTGCAGCTGGCCGACGCGATTGCCTGCGAGGACACGCGCCACAGCCAGGCGCTGCTGCGCGCCTATGGCATCGACAAGCCGGGCGGCGCCTGGCTGGCCGTGCACCAGCACAACGAGGCCGAGGCCGCACACAAGGTACTTGCCGCGCTGCAGGACGGCCAGCGCGTGGTCTATGTGAGCGACGCGGGAACGCCCGGCGTGAGTGACCCGGGCGCGCGCCTGGTGGCAGCGGTGCGCGCGGCGGGGCTGCGCTGCATTCCGCTGCCCGGTGCCAGCAGCGTGACCACTGCCGTCAGCGTGGCTGGCTGCGTGGCGCATGATGCGCAGCACGGCGGCTTCGAATTCGTCGGTTTTCTGCCCACGCGAGCTGCAGCGCGGCGCGACGCGCTGCAGCAGCTGGCGCGCCAGCGCGGCTGCCTGGTGCTGCTGGAGGCGCCGCACCGCATCCTGGATCTGGCGCAGCAGCTGCAGGCCTGGGGCGGGCGCCAGGTCACGCTGGCGCGTGAGCTGACCAAGCAGTTCGAGGAGGTTGCCACGCTGCGTTGCGACGCGTTGCACGACTGGCTGCGAGCCGATGCGCGGCGTACGCGCGGCGAGTTCGTCGTGGTGCTGCATCCCGACGCGGCGCCGGCGGATGGCGACGAACGCGCGCATGCCGCAGCCGACACACTGCAGCTGCTGCTGCAGGAACTGCCTTTGAAAACCGCGGTGAAGCTGGCGGCGGAGCTGACCGGCCAGCCGCGCAATGTGCTGTACGAGCAGGCCCTTCAGTGGAAGAAGGCGCAGGGCGGCGCGTCTGATCCAGCGTGATGAACAGATGTGATGTGCAGGTGCGCCGACTGCGTTTTGCAACAAGCCCCGCGCGCGGCGCGACTATGATCGGCGCCCATGCTTGAACCGCGCATCCAGCAGCACTTCGTCGACAGTGCAGACCTCGCCTACCAGTCGGCACAGGTGCTTGGCCCCGCCATCGAATCGGCCGTCCAGGCGCTGGTGGCGGGCATTACCAGTGGTGCCAAGGTGCTGGTCTGCGCGTCGCCCCAGTCGCATGCGCTGGCCGAGCGCTTTGCGCTGCTGTGCGTGACGAGCTTCGAGCGCGAGCGCCCGGCGCTGGCCGCGCTGGCGCTGGGCTCGCACGCCATCTGCGCGCGCCAGATCCATGCGCTGGGCCAGCCCGGCGACGTGCTGCTGGTGGTCAGCGCGCAGCCCGCAAACGAGGCGTTGTGCGACGCGGTGCAGGCGGCGCACGAGCGCGAAATGACCGTGGTGGCGCTGTTGGGCGCGGGCAGCGATGCCTTGCTGGCGCAGCTGCGCGAGACCGACGTGCCGATCTGCGTGGCGCACGAGCGTGCGGCGCGCGTGCATGAGATCCACACCATCGTCGTGCACTGCCTGTGCGATGGCGTGGATCTGCAATTGCTTGGTGAACAGGAGAATTTTCAATGAGATTGCAACCCTTGCGCGCCACCTGCGCGGTGCTGGCCGGCGCCAGTCTGATGCTGGCGCTTAGCGCGTGCGCGCCGCTGGTCGTCGGCGGCGGCGCCGTCGTCGGCACCCTGGTGGCGGTGGACCGGCGCACAGCCGGCGCGCAACTGGACGACGAGAACATCCAACTGCGCGCGGCCAGCCGCATTCGCGAGGCGCTGGGCGACAAGGCCCATGTCAACGTGACCAGCTACAACCGCCAGGTGCTGCTGACCGGCGAGGTGCCGGCGCTGGCCGACATCGACCGCGCGCAGCAGGCGGCGGCGACGGTGGAGAACGTGCGCGGCCTGATCAACGAGCTGGCGGTGATGCCGGCGTCGTCGCTGGGGGCGCGCTCGAACGACACCTACATCACCGGCAAGGTGCGCGCCAGCCTGGTCGATGCCCAGGATCTGAGCGCCACCGCGTTCAAGGTCACGACCGAGCGCGGTGTGGTCTACCTGATGGGGCGCGTGACCCAACGCGAGGCGCAGCGCGCCAGCGACATTGCCCGCGGTGTGAGCGGGGTGCGCAAGGTGGTGCGCATGTTCGAGACCATCTCCGAGAGCGAAGTGCCCCGTGCGGGGCAGCAGCCTAACAAGGACAATTGATGCAGGTGCGTCTTCAGCCTTGCTCGCGCTGCGCCAGCCGCGCGATCAGGCTGGAGGTGTCCCAGCGCCCGCCGCCCATGCGCTGCACCTCGGCGTAGAACTGGTCGACCAGCGCGGTGACGGGCAGCAGCGCGCCGTTGCGCTGCGCCTCTTGCAGCACCAGGCCCAGATCCTTGCGCATCCAGTCCACGGCAAAGCCGAAGTCGAAGCGCCCCTCGGCCATGGTCTTGCCGCGGTTGTCCATCTGCCAGCTTTGCGCCGCGCCCTTGCCGATGACGTCGAGCACCAGCGGCATGTCCAGTCCCGCCTGCTGGCCGAACGCCACCGCCTCCGACAGACCTTGCACCAGGCCGGCGATGCAGACCTGGTTGACCATCTTGGCCAGCTGGCCGCTGCCGCTGGCGCCGATCAGCGTGCAGGCGCGCGCGAAGGCCATAGCCACGGGACGCATTGCCTCGAAGTGCGTGCTCTCGCCGCCGCACATCACGGTGAGCTGACCGTTCTGCGCGCCTGACTGGCCGCCCGAGACCGGCGCGTCGACGAAGCCCACGCCCTGCTGCGCGGCCACGGCGGCCAGCTCGCGCGCAACCTGGGCCGACGCGGTCGTGTGGTCGACGAACAGCGCGCCGGCGGCCATGCCGGCCAGCGCGCCGTGCTCGCCCAGCACCACGCTGCGCAGGTCATCGTCGTTGCCCACGCAGCAAAAGACGATGTCGGCGTCCTGGACCGCTTCGCGCGGCGTGGCACCGCTGCGCCCGCCGAACTCGGCGCACCAGGCGCCGGCCTTGGCGGCAGTGCGGTTGTAGACGCTGACCTGGTGGCCGGCGGCGGCCAGGTGGCCGGCCATCGGGTAGCCCATCACGCCCAGGCCGAGAAAGGCGATCTTGCGTGCGGGGGCGCTCTCGTAGCTGCGGGGGGTGATGCTGGTGGTCATGGTGGTATCCAGTGCAAAAAGGTTCAAACGATGGCGAAATCCTCGGTGCCGGCGGCCAGGTCGCTGGAGCGGCTGCGCTGGCTGCCCAGCTTGATCTGCAGGCGCAGGTCGTTGACCGAGTCGGCGTTGCGCAGCGCGTCCTCGTAGGTGATCTGGTGGGCCTCGTACAGGTCGAACAGCGCCTGGTCGAAGGTCTGCATGCCCAGCTCCCGGCTTTTCTTCATGACCTCCTTGATCTCGGCGACCTCGCCCTTGAAGACCAGGTCGGCGATCAGCGGGGAGTTGATCATCACCTCGACCGCGGCGGTGCGGCCCTTGCCGTCCTGGCGCGGCAGCAGGCGCTGCGAGACCATGGCGCGCAGGTTCAGCGACAAGTCCATCAGGAGCTGCGCACGCCGCTCCTCGGGGAAGAAGTTGATGACCCGGTCGAGTGCCTGGTTGGCGCTGTTGGCGTGCAGCGTGGCCAGGCACAGGTGGCCGGTCTCGGCAAAGGCCACGGCGTGCTCCATGGTCTCGCGGTCGCGGATCTCGCCCATCAGGATTACGTCGGGCGCCTGGCGCAGCGTGTTCTTGAGCGCCGCCTCCCAGCTGTCGGTATCGAGCCCGACCTCGCGCTGCGTGATCACGCAGTTCTTGTGCGCGTGTACGAACTCGATCGGATCCTCGACAGTGATGATGTGGCCGAACGAGTTCTCGTTGCGCCAGTCGACCATGGCGGCCAGCGTGGTCGACTTGCCCGAGCCGGTGGCGCCCACCAGCACGCACAGGCCGCGCTTGGTCATGGCCAGCTCCTTCAGGATCGGCGGCATGCCCAGGCCGTCGATGGTCGGCAGCGTCAGCGGAATGGTGCGCAGCACCATGCCGACGCGCCCCATCTGGATGAAGGCGTTGACGCGAAAGCGCCCGATGCCTGCGGGCGAGATGGCGAAGTTGCATTCCTTGGTGCGCTCGAACTCGGCGATCTGGCGGTCGCTCATGATCGAGCGCGCCAGCGTCAGCGTGTGCCCGGGGGTGAGCGGCTGGGGCGAGACCTTGGTGATCTTGCCGTCGACCTTGATCGCCGGCGGGAATTCGGCGGTGATGAACAGGTCGCTGCCGCCGCGGCTGACCATCAGCTTGAGCAGGTCGTTGATGAATTTGCTGGCCTGGTCGCGTTCCATTGTCAGTCCTCCCGGGTTGATGCGCTGGCGCACGCACGTATCGAGCTCATTGTCGCTGCTCGCTCAGCCGCGCCCCGATGACGCGCAGGCGCTGCGAGAGCTTGCGCGCCAGCAGCGTCACGACGCTGGCGGCCAGCATCGGGTCGCGGTCCATCATGTCGTCCATGGCCTCGGCGCTGAGCACCGCGATCTCGCAGTCGCTCAGCGTAGTGCAGGCCGAGAAGCGGATGCCGCTGTCGATCAGCGACATTTCGCCCAGGATGTCGCCGGGCTGCGTCAGCGCCAGGCGCTGCTGCTCGCCGCCGGCGTGCTGGCGTTCGATCGCCAGCGTGCCGTCGAGCACGACGGCCATGAAGTTGCCGTATTCGTCCTGGCGGATCACCTCGCGCCCGGCGGGCACATGGGCAAACAGGCAAAACCGCGCCAGTCGCTCGATTGCCTCGCTGCCCAGCACCGCCATGGTCGCGTCCTGCGCCCACAGCTGCGCCAGGCGCCGCCCGCCCTGGCGGCGCGACAGCTTCGAGGCGCCCACCTCCACGGCGCGCGCCTCCCAGGGCACGAGCCGGGCAGCGTCCACGCCCTGGCCGGCGAAGGCCGTGGTGAAGAAGGTGGTGTCCTGCGCGCTGGGCGCTGCGCTGCGCGCGGCGGGCCTGAGCAGGCCGAGAATGCCTTTCATCGCGGCTCCATCGAAGGCGTCATCCTGGGAAATTCTCCGGGATCTTGGCCTTGCTGCGCGCCTCGGCCGCGCTGATCACGTTGCTGCGCACCAGGTTGGTGAGGTTCTGGTCCAGCGTCTGCATGCCCACGTTGTTGCTGGTCTGGATGGTGGAGTACATCTGCGCCACCTTGGCTTCGCGGATCAGGTTGCGAATGGCGCTGGTGCCCAGCATGATTTCGTGCGCCGCCACGCGCCCGCTGCCGTCCTTGAGTTTGCACAGCGTCTGCGAGATGACGGCCTGCAGCGACTCCGACAGCATGGCGCGCACCATCTCCTTTTCCTCGGCCGGGAAGACGTCGATGATGCGGTCAATCGTCTTGGCGGCGCTGCTGGTGTGCAGCGTGCCGAACACCAGGTGGCCGGTTTCGGCGGCGGTCATCGCCAGGCGGATGGTCTCCAGGTCGCGCAGCTCGCCCACCAGGATGGCGTCCGGGTCTTCGCGCAGCGCCGAGCGCAGCGCGGCAGAGAACGACAGCGTCATCGGCCCGACCTCGCGCTGGTTGATCAGGCATTTCTTGGACTCGTGCACGAACTCGATCGGGTCTTCGATGGTCAGGATGTGGCCGTACTCGCTCTCATTCAAGTGGTTGACCATGCCGGCGAGCGTGGTCGATTTGCCCGAGCCGGTGGGGCCGGTGACCAGCACCAGTCCGCGGGGTTTCAGCGCCAGATCGGCAAAAATCTTGGGCGCGTTGAGCTGCTCCAGCGTCAAAATCTTGCTCGGAATCGTGCGGAACACCGCTGCCGCGCCCCGGTTCTGGTTGAAGGCGTTGACGCGAAAGCGCGCCAGCCCGTCGATCTCGAACGAGAAGTCGACCTCCAGGTACTCTTCATAGGCCTTGCGCTGCGCGTCGCTCATGATGTCGTACACCATGGCATGCACCGTCTTGTGGTCGAGCGCCGGCACGTTGATGCGGCGCACGTCACCGTGGACGCGGATCATCGGCGGCAGGCCCGACGACAGGTGCAGGTCGGAGGCCTTGTTCTTGACGCTGAACGCCAGCAGCTGGGTGATGTCCACGAAGCAGTCCCTTGAAGTGATTTTTCAAACCCGAACCGGCCCTGGGCGCGCCAGTGGGCCGGGGTTCTACATTTGGTAAAGATTATGACCACGATTGCCAGCCAGCTCCAGCAAGTCAACGCCCGCATTGCCGCCGCCTGCGCACAGGCCGGGCGCAGTGCGGACAGCGTCGCGCTGCTGGCCGTCTCCAAGACCTTTGGCGCCGACGCGGTGCTGCAGGCCGCGCAGGCCGGCCAGCGGGCGTTTGGCGAGAACTACATCCAGGAGGCGGCCGACAAGATGGCGCAGCTGCGCGCGCTGGCGCCCGCGCTGGCCGCGCAGCTGCAGTGGCACTGCATCGGCCCGATCCAGAGCAACAAGACGCGGCTGGTGGCCGCGCACTTTGACTGGGTGCACACGATGGACCGGCTCAAGACGGCGCAGCGCCTGTCGGACCAGCGCCCGGACGGCCTGGCGCCGCTGCAGCTGTGCATCCAGGTCAACGTGGACGGCGGCGCCACCAAGTCGGGCGTGGCGCCCGGCGACGCGCTGGCGCTGGTGCAGGCCATCGCCGGCCTGCCGCGGCTGCAGTTGCGCGGGGTGATGAGCATTCCCGACCCGGTCGAGGGCTTTGACGCGCAGGTGGCGCTGCACCGGCGCGTGCGCGCGGTCTTCGACGCGGTGGCCGCCAGTGGCCTGCCCGGGCTGCAGCGCTGGGATACGGTGTCGCTTGGCATGACGGCCGACCTGGAGGCGGCAGTGGCCGCGGGCAGCACGCTGGTGCGCGTGGGATCGGGCATCTTCGGGGCGCGCAGCTACCCGGCTGCGTGACCGGGCGCGGGCGGCTGCGGGGCCGCATCGGCAAGTCCCAGCATGCGGCAGGCCAGCGCCGTCAGCTCGGCCTCCATCGCCTCGGGTGACAGGCGCCCGTCGGGGCGGTACCACTGGTAGAGAAACCCGGGAATGCTGCACGCGGCCTGCGCCGCGATGCGTGCCTCGCCGCCCCGAAACCAGCCCTCGCCGCGTCCCTGCTCCAGCAGTGTGCACAGGCGCTCGTAGAAGTGATTGGCCAACTGCTTTTGCGCGGCAACGAACTGCGGCCGGTAGACCTGCGGCTCGCGGTAGGGAAAGAACGCCGCCGGGTAGTGGGCGATGGTGGCGTGGATCAGCTGGCGCAGGCCCGCGTGCACCTTCTCGCGCGCACTGCGCCGGTCGCCGTCTTCAAAATCCATCGCCGTGAAACATGCGACGGCCGGGCGCCAGGACAGCATCTCGAAGATTTCTTGCTTGTTGCGAAAGTAGTAGTAGACGTAGGGCTTGGTCACGCCCAGTTGCTGCGCGATCTGCTCCATCGTCGTGCGGTCATAGCCCTGGGTGGCGAACAGCGCTGTCGCCGCTTCTAGGATGGCCTCGCGCTTGGCGTCGCTGGAGGCGCTGCCCGCCAGTTCGGCGCGCTGGCGCCCGCGTCCGCGTCCGCGGGCGGCTTGCTGTGCTTCTGTCACCTTGGTTATACCCATGGGTAGAATTATCCCGCCTCCAGGCTTAAGCTGGGGAAAATCTTCCACAGGAGACGCCTTGATGACATCCCCGCTGCCCTTGCACGAACATCTGCGCCGCCATGCGCGCACCCGCCCCGACGCCGCCGCCTTGGTCTGGTACGGCCGCAGCTTCACCTGGTTCGAGCTGGACGCGATGAGCGACGCCTTCGCCGCGCGCCTGCAGGCGCTGGGCGTGGCGCCGGGCGATCCGGTGGTGCTGTTCCTGAACAACTGCCCGCAGTACCTGGTGGCGCACTACGGCATCCAGAAGGCCGGCGCCATCGTCTGCCCCAGCGGCCCGCTGAACAAGGCGCACGAGCTGGGCTACCAAGTGGGCGACCTGAAGGCGCGCGTCATCGTTGCCGCCAGCGACCTGCTGCCGGTGGTGGCCCAGGTGCGCGGGGAGGGCAGCACGCTGGCCCACGTGTTTGCGGTGCACTACGCCGACTGGCTGCCCCGGGAGCCCGCGCTGCAGCTGCCCGCCGAGCTGCAGGCCGCACGGGGCGCCGCGCGCGCGCAGCCGATGGATGGCGAGGATTTCGAGGCCGTGGCGCTGTCCGGCGCCCGGCCCGCGCCGGTGGCGCTGGCGCTGGACGACGTGGCGCTGATGACCTACACCAGCGGCACCACCGGCCTGCCCAAGGGCGCGATGCTGAGTTACGGCAACGCGCTGTTCAAGACCGAGGCCACCACCGCCTCGGCCGGGGTGCAGGCGGACAGCGTTGCGTTGTCGGTCGCGCCGCTCTACCACATAGCCGGCATGCTGATGGGCGTGAACGTGCCGGTCTACGCCGGCGCCACGCAGGTGCTGCTGTTTCGCTTCGACCCGGTCGCGGTGCTGCAGGCCATCGACCGCTACCGCGTCACGCACTGGTACTCGATCGCGCCGATGAACGCCGCCTGCATGCAGGTGCCCGAGCCCGGGCGCTTCGACCTCACCAGCCTGCAACGCAACCCGGTGACCAGCTTCGGCATCACGCTGACCGAGCCGCTGGCGCAGCAATGGCAGGCCTTCACCCAGGGGCCGTGCGTGAGCTACGAGGCCGCCTACGGCCTGTCGGAGACGCACACCATGGACACCGGCATGCCACATGACGCCATCCGCTGGGGCACGCAGGGCAAGCCGCTGCCGGGCGTGAGCATCCGCATCATCGACCCGGCCACCGGCGCCGAGCTGCCGGTGGGCGAGATGGGCGAGATCACTGTGCGCTCGCCAGGCAACTTCCAGGGCTACTGGAACAGGCCCGAGGCCACGGCCGCCACGCTGCAGGGCGGCTGGGTGCACACCGGCGACATGGGCAAGGTGGACGCCGAGGGCTACCTGACGTTTTCCGGCCGCTTCAAGGAAATGATCAAGGTCTCGGGCTACAGCGTGTTCCCCGAGGAGGTCGAGACCATCCTGATCCGGCACCCGGCCGTGGCCCAGGCCGCCGTCATCGCCGAGCCCGACGCCGACAAGGGCGAGGTGGTCAAGGCCTTCATCGTGCGCCGCCCGGGCCAGGCGCTGGACGAGGCCGCGCTGATCGCCTGGGCGCGCGAGAACATGGCGACCTACAAGGCGCCGCGCCAGGTGCGCTTCATCGACGCGCTGCCGGTGACCGGCGCGGGCAAGGTGCTGCGGCGCCTGCTCAAAGACTCTTGAAACCATAGCTGTCAGCGCAGGCAGTGCCTGGGTTTGAAGCGTATTTCGCTGTAAGAGCGTGTTTACGATCTCTGTTTGATCATTCTTCCCCGTCATACCGGCGAAAGAACGTCACCCCGGACTCTGATCCGGGGCCGGTATCCAGCCCTCGCCGTGAAGGAGGCGTCGTCGCTGGATTGCGGCTTTCGCCGCAATGACGGAGTAAGGGAATTCCTGTCTCTGGGTGGGCAGCGAGCTGCGGAAAGATCGTAAACACGCTCTAAATAACGCCTGGAAGGCTGCATGTTCAACAAAGTCCTCATTGCCAACCGAGAGGGTCCTGCCGCAGGCAGGGCGAAGCAAATTGCACGGCACGCGCAGCGTGCGCAGGGCGATGAGCCGCGAGACCACCATGTTTAAAAAAGTCCTTGTCGCCAATCGCGGCGAAATCGCCCTGCGCATCGTCCGCGCCCTGCAGGACCTGGGCGTGCCCAGCTGCGCCGTCTTTGCCGACGACGACGCCCACGCGCCCCATGTGCAGGCCGCTACCACGGCGGTGGCGCTGGGCGACAGCGGCCCGGCCGCCTACCTCGATGGCACGCGGCTGATCGCCATCGCCCAGGCGCAGGGCTGCGACGCCATCCACCCCGGCTACGGCTTCCTGGCCGAGCGCGCCGACTTCGCCCAGGCCTGCCTCGACGCGGGCCTGGCCTTCGTCGGCCCGACGCCGGCGCAGCTGGCGCTGTTTGGCGACAAGGCGCAGGCGCGCGCGCTGGCCGAGCAGCAGGGCGTGCCGCTGATGCCCGGCACGCAGCACGCGGTGACGCTGGAGCAGGCGCAGGCCTTCTGGCGTGCGCAGCAGGCGGGCGGCACGGCCGTGGGCATCGTCATCAAGGCGGTGGGCGGCGGCGGCGGGCGCGGCATGCGCGCGGTGACCGCCGAAGACCAGATCGCCTCCGCCTGGCAGACCTGCCGGCGCGAGGCGCAGGCGGCGTTCGGCGTGGCCGACGTCTATGTCGAGCGGCTGATGCAGGGCGCGCGCCACGTCGAGGTGCAGGTGCTGGGCGATGGCCAGGCGCAGATCGCTCTGGGCGAGCGCGAGTGCACGCTGCAGCGGCGCTTCCAGAAGCTGGTCGAGATCGCGCCCAGCCCGTCGCTGCCGCCGGCGCTGCGCGAGCGGCTGCAGCAGGACGCGCTGGCCCTGGCGCGCGCCGTCGGCTACCGCGGCCTGGGCACCTTCGAGTTCCTGGTCGATCTGGCCAGTAGCGACCTGCCCTATGTGTTCATCGAGGCCAATGCGCGCCTGCAGGTCGAGCACACCATCACCGAGGAGGTCACCGGTGTCGATCTGGTGCAGGCCCAGCTGCGCCTGGCCGCGGGCGAGACGTTGAACGATGTGGGGCTGGATCCGGCCGCGCCGCCGCCGGTGCGCGGCTGCGCCATCCAGTGGCGCATCAACGCCGAGACGCTGGACGCACAGGGGCGGGCGATTCCGAGCAGCGGGCCGCTGACGCGTTTCGACCTGCCCAGCGGCCCCGGCGTGCGCGTCGATACGCACGGCGTCGCCGGCGGCACGCCGTCGCCGCACTACGACACGCTGCTGGCCAAGCTCATCGTCCACGCGCCGGGGGGCTTCGGCGCCGCGCTGCGCCGCTCGCGCCGCGCGCTGGCCGAGCTGCGCATCGAGGGTCTGGCAACCAATGCGCCATTGCTCGCCGCGCTGGCCGCGCACCCGCAGATGGCCGACCAGCAGGTGCACACGCGCTGGCTGGAGTCGGTGCTGCCGCAACTGCTCGATGCTGCTGAAACAATGGCTGCCAGCGCTTTCCAGGCAAGCGTTGCAGACCAAAAAGATCCAAAAACCGAAGCATCCGCCCCTGAGGGCGCGGTCTGCGCCCCGATGGCCGCGCGCCTGGTGCAGCGCGGCGTGGCCGAGGGCGCGCTGGTTGCCGCCGGCGCCGAGCTGGCAGTGCTTGAAGCAATGAAGATGGAGCATGTGCTGACCGCGCCGCACGCCGGCCGCGTGCGCGCCTGGCTGGCCGCGCCGGGCGCGATGCTGGAGCCGGGCCAGACGCTGGTGCTGCTCGACGCGGTCGAGGACACGCAGCTGCAGGCCGATGAGGCGCAGGCCGCCATCGACCTGGACGCGCCGCGCGCCGACCTGCAGCGCGTGATCGACCGCCACGCCTTCACGCTCGATGCCGCCCGCCCCGAGGTCATCGCCAAGCGCCACGCCCAGGGCGGGCGCAGTGCGCGCGAGAACGTCGCCGACCTGTGCGACGCCGGCAGCTTCATCGAATACGGCGCGCTGGCCGTGGCCGCGCAGACGCGCCGGCGCAGCATGCAAGACCTGATCGCCCACACGCCGGCCGACGGCATGGTCACCGGCATCGGCGGCGTCAACGGCGCGCTGTTCGGCGCCGAGGCCGCGCGCACCGTCGTGATGGCGTATGACGCCACGGTGCTGGCCGGCACGCAAGGCATGCGCAACCACGCCAAGACCGACCGCATGCTCGACATCGCCGGGCGCGAGCAGCTGCCGGTGGTGCTGTTTGCCGAAGGCGGCGGTGGGCGTCCGGGCGACACCGACGCCGCCGTCGTCGCCGGCTTGCACATCACCACGTTTGCGCGCTACGCCCAGCTGTCGGGCCAGGTGCCGGTGGTTGGCGTGGTGCACGGGCGCTGCTTTGCCGGCAATGCTGCGCTGCTGGGCTGCAGCGACGTGATCATCGCCACGCGCAGCGCCAATATCGGCATGGGTGGGCCGGCGATGATCGAGGGCGGAGGCCTGGGGGTGTTTCGCCCCGAGGACATCGGCCCCGCGCCGGTGCTCACTGCCTGCGGCGTGATCGACCTGCTGGTCGACGACGAAGCCCAGGCCGTAGCCGCGGCGCGCCACTACCTGTCGTTCTTCCAGGGCCGCGTGGCCGATTGGAGCGCGCCCGACGCGCGCGCGCTTCGCGCCGTGGTGCCGGAAAACCGCCTGCGCGCCTACGACAGCCGCGCGGCCATGCAGGGTCTGGCCGACGAGGGCAGCCTGCTCATGCTGCGCAGCGGCTTTGGCGCAGGCATCCACACGGCGCTGGCGCGCATCGAGGGCCGCCCGGTCGGCCTGATCGCCAACAACCCGCTGCACCTGGGCGGCGCCATCGACGCGCCGGCGGCCGACAAGGCGGCGCGCTTTCTGCAGCTGTGCAACGCCCACGGCCTGCCGCTGGTCAGCCTGATCGACACACCCGGCTTCATGGTCGGTCCGGAGGTCGAGAAGACCGCGCAGGTGCGCCACGTCAGCCGCCTGTTCGTCGCCGCCGCCAAGTTGCGCGTGCCCATGGTCGGTGTCGTGCTGAGAAAGGGCTACGGCCTGGGCGCGATGGGCATGGCCGCCGGCAGCCTGCATGCGCCGCTGGCCACCATCGCCTGGCCGACGGGCGAATTCGGCGCCATGGGGCTCGAAGGCGCGGTGCGCCTGGGCTTTCGCAAGGAGCTGGCCGCCGCGGCCGAGGGCGCCGAGCGCGACGCGCTGTTCCAGAAACTACTGGCGCAGCAGTACGCGCACGGCGAGGCGCTGCACATGGCCAGCACGCTGGAGATCGACGCGGTGATCGATCCGGCCGAGACGCGCGCCTGGATCGTGCGCGCGCTGGCCGGCAGCCGGGTGCGCGAGGGCGGAGCGCGCTTTGTCGACACCTGGTAGCTGGCAAAACCCGCCCGCGCGTGAGGGCAGTGGGGCGGTGGTGGTGATAAGCTGAAAAACATTGCGCCAGACGCACCCACCACCCCCGCACAAGGAGAAAAACATGGCCGCACTGCTACCCGACGTCGACCCCGATGGCCTGCTCGAATTTTCGGTCGTCTACACCGACCGCTCGCTCAACCACATGTCCAGGCGCTTCGTCGGCGTGATGCAGGACATCCTGGGCGTGCTCAAAGAGGTCTACCACGCGCACAGCGCGGTGCTGGTGCCCGGCAGCGGCACCTTCGGCATGGAAGCGGTGGCGCGCCAGTTCGCCAACCAGAAGAAGGTGCTGATCGTGCGCAATGGCTGGTTCAGCTACCGCTGGAGCCAGATCTTCGACGCCGACAAGGGGCTGGGCGGCGGCGCCGTGGTCTGCAAGGCGCGCCGCCAGGGCGAGGGCGCGCAGGCACCCTGGGCGCCGTGCCCGGCGGGCGAGGTGGCCGCGGCGATCCGCGCCGAAAAGCCCGCCGTGGTGTTTGCCCCGCACGTCGAGACGGCCAGCGGCATCATGCTGAGCGACGACTACGTCCGCACCATCGCCGACGCGGCACACGAAGTCGGCGCGCTGATGGTGCTCGACTGCGTCGCCTCGGGCGCGGTGTGGGTGGACATGGAGAAGACCGGCGTGGACGTGCTGATCAGCGCGCCGCAAAAGGGCTGGAGCAGCTCGCCGTGCTGCGCCATGGTGATGCTGTCGGCGCGTGCGCGCGAGGCGATCGAGTCGACGCAAAGCTCCAGCTTTTCGTGCGACCTGAAGAAGTGGCTCACCATTGCCGAGGGCTACGAGAAGGGCCAGCACGCCTACCACACGACCATGCCGACCGACGCGCTGGTGCGCCTGCGCGACGTGATGCTGGAGACGCGCGCCTACGGCTTCGAGCGGGTGCGCGCCGAGCAGTTCGCGCTGGGTACGCAGGTGCGCGCGCTGCTGGAGGGCCGGGGCTTTCCCAGCGTCGCCGCCGAGGGCTGGAAGGCGCCGGGCGTGGTCGTCAGCTACACCACCGACCCGGGCATCCAGAGCGGCAAGAAGTTTCTCGACGTCGGCCTGCAGGCCGCCTCGGGCGTGCCGCTGCAGTGCGACGAGGGGCCGGATTTCAAGACCTTCCGCATCGGCCTGTTCGGGCTGGACAAGTGGCACGACGTGGAGCGCACCGTCGGCCATTTGCGCGCGGCGCTCGACCGCATGGAATGAAACGCCGCGCCGTCAGGAGTGGGCGTTGCGCTCGGCCTCCTCGGCGGCGTGGGCGTGGGCGCGGGCGATGGCCAGGATCACGTCACGCACCAGCCGCCGCTTGGGCACCGGCAGGCGCAGATAGAGGTCGAACAGCTCCCGATCCTGGTAGCCCAGGCCGGCATGTCACTGGGGTTGCTTTTCCTGTACCCGATGGGGGCTTCCCTGCGGGTCGTACAGGTCGGCCACCGACAGGTTCAGCCAGGTCGCCAGGGTGGCCAGCTTGCTGTAGTCGGGCATGGTCTGGCCCAGCAGCCAGCGGCGCAACGTAAGAAGGGAAGAAATCATGCCCAGATACACCACCGATCCGGGGGGGCCAGTGCCCGGCTCCGACGGGGCGGGCGACCACCGGGATGCCGCGCGCCGCGGCCCCTTGCCTGCGCCGCTCACGCGCGCGCAGCGCGAAGCCATGCAGGAGAACCTCCGGCGCCTGCGCGAGCTCGACCAGCACGATAGCCTGAACAGCCGCGGGAGCGCGCCAGGCACGTCGACATAGCGTCAGGCCGCCGAAGAGGGGTGCGGCCTGCCCGCGCCGCGGCTATGCTCACGGGCATGCAAGCCTTTTCCGCGGATCATGAATCGCAGCAATCGGCTGCACCCGACGAGCACGCCCGGCTGCTTCGGCGTGCCAAGCACCAGGCCACGGGGCTGCTGCTGGCGGTGGTGGCCGTCTTCGTCCTGACCCATTTCCTGCCCCGCGGCCTGGCCGTGGATTGCGTGCGCGCCGTCGCCGAGGCGGCGATGGTCGGCGCGCTGGCCGACTGGTTCGCGGTCTCCGCGCTGTTTCGGCGCATTCCGCTGCCGCTGCTGGCACGCCACACCGACATCATTGCGCGCAACCAGGCGCGCATCGGCGCCAATCTATCGGCCTTCGTGCGCGACAAATTCCTCGATGCACCGTCGCTGGTCACGATGATCCGCCGCCACGACCCGGCCGATCTGCTGGCGCAGTGGCTGACCGCGCCCGACAACGCCGACCTGCTCGGGCGCCAGGCCGCGCGCCTGGTGCGCATGCTGCTGGACGCCGTCGAAGACCAGCCCGTCGAGCAACTGCTGGTGCGGGCGCTGCGCTCGCTGGTGGGGCAGCTCGACCTGTCGCGCAGTTCGGCGGCGGCGCTGGCCGCGCTCACGCGCGAGGGGCGCCACCAGGTGCTGCTGGACGCGCTGCTGGCCCAGCTGGGCGAGCGCGTGCGCAGCGAGGGCGCGCGCACGCTGGTGGCCGATACGCTGGCGCAGTGGCTGCGCCGCGAGCATCCGCTCAAGCAGCGGGTTTTGCCCACCGAGTGGCTGACCGACAAGGGCGCGGACGCGGTCACGCATGCGGTCGACCAACTGCTGAAGAACCTGGCCGACGACCCGCAGCACGAGCTGCGCGGCGCGCTGGATGCGGCGCTGGCGCGCCTGATCGAGCGCCTGGACAGCGACCCCGACTGGCGCCGCCGGGGCGATGCGATGCGCGACTTTCTGCAAAGCGACGAGCGCCTGGCGCACTATGTGCACGGCCTGTGGCGCGGGCTGCGCCGG
Source organism: Comamonas faecalis (assembly GCF_039538025.1). NCBI lineage: Bacteria > Pseudomonadati > Pseudomonadota > Betaproteobacteria > Burkholderiales > Comamonadaceae > Comamonas > Comamonas faecalis. The sequence continues at coordinate 36,889 of NZ_BAABBP010000016.1, read as the reverse complement.
CGCCTGCGCGCCGACCTGCGCGACGAGGGGTCGCGCCTGTCGGCGAGCGTGACGCAGATGGGCCAGTGGCTGGGGCAGGCGCTGGCGCAGGACGCGGCGCTGCGCGTGCGCCTGAACGTGCGCCTGCAGCTGTGGGCCGCCAGCTTCGCGCCTGAGGTGGCGCAGTCGGTGGCCGACCACATCCGCGCCACCATTGCGCGCTGGGACGCGCAGGAGATGTCGCGCCTGGTGGAGCTGCACATCGGGCGCGACCTGCAGGTCATCCGCATCAACGGCACCGTCGTCGGCGGGCTGATCGGGCTGCTGCTGTTCGCGGTCGGCAATGCCGGTGCGCTCTGGGCTTTGGCGAGCGGCTGATTCCATTTCTATATCGATCGAGTACGCGAAGGTGAAGCGCAGACAGTGCTGCAGCACGACAAGCGAAGCCGACAAAGTAATCGGTTGATATATTGCTCCGGCCTTGTGATGTTTGAACTCGTCATCCCGGCGAAGGCCGGGATCCAGTGCCTTTGAGAGGAAGTCATGGATTGCGGCCTTCGCCGCAATGACGAAAAATTGCTACTTCAAAGGGCCGAATCAATAGAAATGGAATCAATCAATCGATCGCCGGCGGCAGGTCGATGGCCCCCGCGCCTGCGCTTTGCACCGACAGCAGCAGCGCCTGCACGCCGTCCCAGACGATCTCCACGCCCACGGCCAGCAGGATGAAGGCCATCAGGCGCAGAAAGACGATCTGGCCCACGTCGCCCAGGCGGTGAAGCAACTGATTGGCGTAGCGAAACGTCACCGCAATCAGCAGCCCCAGCAGCAGCGCCGCCACCAGGCCACCGGCCACATTGGCCATCGACAGCGTCCAGCTGCTGCGCGTGCGCAGGCTGGCGCCCAGCGCAATCGCCACTGCAATCGTCCCTGGCCCGCAGGTCAGCGGAAAGGTGAGCGGGTAAAACGCCTTGATGCGCGCCTTTTCCTCGGTCAGCGACTGCGCCATTTGCGTTGCGTCGTCGCTCACGGTCTGCTGTGCGTTGAGCATGCGCCAGGCAATCGACGCCACGATCAGCCCGCCGGCCACGCGCACCACGGGCAGTGATACGCCGAAGAAATGCAGCACATGCGATCCCAGCAACATCGCGGCGACGATCAGCACGAACACATGCTTGCCGATGTTCATCGACAGATGGGCGCGGCTTTCGTCGCTCAGGCCGCGCGTCATGTCCACGAAGATCGGCGCCGATGCCAGCGGGTTGATGATCGGCAGAATGCCGGCCAGCACGAACAGCAGGCTTTTGCCAAAGGCGGCCAGCAGGGGGAGGGCGATGTTTTCCATGGGCAGCGAGGGGGAAGGACGCGGCATCCAGGGCCGCAGCGCGAATGTATACCGGCAAGCCTGCCCCTTGCCTGCGTGCGCCCGGGCAGACCCGGCCAACCGTGCCGCGTGCGCACCGTGGTTTTTTGGGGAAAACCATATCTATGGTTTTTCTCGGTGGAAAAACGCTATATATTGCGTCCGTCGGTATCCGGCCGCTGCGTGCAGCGGAGGGATTGAAAAGGGAATCCGGTGCGAACCCGGAGCTGCCCCGCAGCGGTAAGTGGAATGCGACCGGCCTCAAGAATGTTCTGCGTCACCCTCGCGCGTCGGTGGCAGTGCAGATCGGGATGGGATGCAAGGCGCTTTTCTTGCCGATAGCCGCAGCTATCGGCAAGAAAAGCAACGCAGCAGACCGCCCGAGGCTGCGCTGTCACAGACCGCAGGGAGTGATGCGGGACATTCTCAGCACTGGATGCCAGCATCCGGGAAGCGAGGTCCAGTAGGTGGAGAAAGGCGCAAGCGCGCAGCCTCCGTGCCACGAGTCCGAAGACCTGCCGACACACTGCCGCCGCCGCGGCGGTGCGGGTGGCGTCTTCCGCGGGGAGGTGCGTCGCAGGCCGGGCCGACGGGGTTCGGCCGTGCGCGCGCTTTCCCCCACGTCCCCACCGGTCCTGCGCGAGGGAGCAGGTGATTGGTCTGCGCGCCGCCAGCCTGTCTGCGGTGCGCCTCCGAGGGATGCCTGCGTGCTCGAACTCATCATCAAACGCGACGGCCATGTCGAGCCGTTCACCCCCTACAAACTCAACCAGTGGGGCCAGTGGGCCGCACAGACGCTGGGCGACGCTGTCGATTGGCCCTCGGCCGTGCTCGAAGCGGTTTCCACGCTCTCGACCACCGCCACCTCGCGCGAGCTGCAGCAGCAGCTGATCCGCACCTGCCTGAACTTTGACACCTGGTCGTACAACCGCATGGCCGGGCGCCTGTATGCGACGCTGATCCGCAAAGACCTGTACCGCAACAGCCGCCCCACGGTGCTGGAGCTGCACCGCAAGCTGCAGCAGCTGGGCTTCATGGAGATGCTCGACTACTCCGCGTCCGAGTACGCGGTGATCCAGGAGTGGATCGACCATGAGCGCGACTTCGAGTACGCGCACTACCAGTTGCACACCCACCTGACCAAGTACGCGATTGCCGACCGCGTGGCCGGCGTGTACTACGAGTCGCCGCAGTTCATCTATATGCGCATGGCCATGGCGCTGGCGGTGGACCAGCCGCGCGAGCGGCGCATGCGCGACGTGCAGCGCTTCTACGAGCATTTGTCGAAGAATCGCATCAACGCGCCGACGCCCAACCACGTCAACCTGGGCACGCCGCTGCGCGGCTACGCCAGCTGCTGCCTGTACACGGTGGCCGACAACGCGCGCTCGATCGCCGTGGGCAACCACATCGCCAACACCATGACCTATATGAGCGCGGGCATTGGCGCGCACATGGCGACGCGCTCGGTCAACGACCCGGTGCGCGGCGGCGTGATCCGCCACCAGGGCAAGCTGCCCTACTACCGCGCGCTGGTGGCGGAAGTGAAATCCAACCTGCAGAACGGCCGCGGCGGCGCCTGCACCACCTACTTCCCCATCTTCGATCCCGAGGTGGATACGCTCTTGCGACTGAAGAACCCCATGTCCACCGAGGACAAGAAGATCCGCGGCATGGACTACTCCTGGGGCGGCAACCGTTTCTTCGCGCGCAAGGTGGCGCGTAACGAGGATATCTTTCTCTTCAACTGCCACACCGCGCCCGACCTCTACGGCGCGCTGTACAGCGGCGACGAGGCCGAGTTCGAACGCATCTATGCCCGCTACGAGGCCGACGAGGGCTTCGAGAAGAAGTGGGTCAGCGCGCGCGAGCTGCTCATTACCGCCAGCAACGAGTGGAACGAGACCGGCCGCGTCTACGAGCACAACATCTCGGAGATGAACCGCCACACCCCCTTCAAGGACACCATCCACAGCTCCAACCTGTGCGCCGAGATCGCCCTGCCGACGGCCGCCTACAACCACATCACCGAGCTGTACGCCGAGGACGACATCTCCTTCGTCGAAGTGCAACTGATCGACGGCACGCGCCGCGAGCTGCCGGGCAAGGCGCAGGTGGCCACGCAGCGCGGCCCGCAGTGGCCCGACGACCTGCAGGCGGGCGACGAGATCGACGGCGTGCCGATCGAGTCCGTCGTGCGCAGGAGCGCTCCCGAGGTCGCCACCTGCAACCTGGCAGGCATCGTCGTCTCCAACGTCGAGTCCGAGGAGCAGTACGCCGAGGTGGCCTACTACGCGCTCTTGATGATCGACAAGTGCATTCATCTCGCGCACTACGAGCTGCCCCAGGTGGGCGTGACCAGCCGCCAGCGCCTGAACGCGGGCGTCGGCATCCTGGGCCTGGCGCACCTGATGGCCAAAAACGGCCAGCGCTACACCACCACCGAGGGCAAGCAGTTCATCCACGAAGTGGCCGAGCGCCACTACTACCACCTGCTGCGCGCCAGCCTCAAGCTGGGCCAGGAGCTGGGCAACGCGCCCTGGATGCACAAGACGCGCTGGCCCCAGGGCTGGCTGCCCACCGACACCAGCAACCCGCACGTCGAGAAGATCGCGCCGTTCGCGCCGCGCTACGACTGGGAGGCGCTGCGCCGCGAGATCGTCGCCAACGGCGGTATCCGCAACTCGGTGCTCGTCGCCCACATGCCGACCGAGACCAGCGCCAACGCCTCGGGCACGACCAACGGCCTGTACCCGGTGCGCGAGCTGACGCTGATCAAGACCGACAACCAGCGCGTCAACTACTGGGCCGCGCCCGAGGGCGACACGCTGGCCGGGCGCTACGAATCGGCCTGGGACGTGCCGACGCGCGACATGACCGAGATGTACGCCATCGTGCAGAAGTGGACCGACCAGGGCATCTCGGCCGACTTCTACCGCCGCGTGATCGGCGACGCGTCGATCTCCTCGTCCGAGCTGATCGAGGACTACCTCTACCGCGTCAAGCTGGGCCTGAAGTCCAAGTACTACATGAATCAGAAGACTTCCAACGGCATGCGCGCCGTGGCCGATACGGTGTCGGCCGCCGAATCGGCACCCGCCGCCGCCGATACGCAGGACAGCGACTGCGAAGCCTGCACGCTGTAACCGCTCCCGCTCCCTCCCTCAGAGGGGGAAGGAGAAAGACAACCCCTTGATTGCGAGGACACACCATGCTTGAGACCGTCTTCAACTACGACAAGACCGACTACGAAAAGCCGCTGCTGCTCTTGGGCCAGCGCCCTGGCCTGTTCGACACCGTCAACCGCCACTACCCCGAGATCTGGAAGCTCTACAAGGCGCAGAAGTCGCTGGACTGGGACGAGAACGAGTTCGACTACTCGTCGTGCAACGCCGACTTCAAGAGCTGCTCGCGCGCCACCTACGACATGATGATCAAGACGCTGGCCTGGCAGTGGGAGGCCGACTCGGTGGCGTCCCGCGCCATCGCGCCGGTGCTCGCGCCCTTCATCACCTCCAGCGAGCTGTGGGCCGCCTGGCAGCGCATCTCGGACAACGAGGTGGTGCACGCCGCCACCTATTCAGAGATCGTGCGCAACTCGTTCGACGATCCCAGCGTCATCCTGGACGAAATCCTGCGCGTGCAGGAGGCGCACGAGCGCCTGGGCGAGGTGGCGCGCGCCTTTGCCGCCGGCTACGAGGCCTCGCACAAATACGCCCTGGGCCAGATCGCCAACGACCAGGCCACCTACAACGCGGTGTTCATGACCATCGTCGCGCTGCTGTGCATGGAGCGCATCCAGTTCATGGCCAGCTTTGCCGTCACCTTCGCCATCTGCGATACCGGCCTGTTCCAGCCGATCGGCAAGGCCATCCAGAAGATCGCGCAGGACGAGCTGGAAATCCACGTCGAGCTCGACCGCGCCGTGCTCAAGAACGAACTGGCCACCGAGCGCGGCCAGGCGGCGTTTGCCCAGTGCCGTCCGCAGATCGAAAAAATGATCGAGGAAGTGATCGACAGCGAGCTGCGCTGGATAGCCTACCTGTTCTCCGAAGGGCGCGAGCTCGTCGGCATGAACGCCGAGCGCCTGTCGGCCTGGACGCTGTACTGCGCCAAGGACGTCTACCAGCTGTTTGGCCTGACGACCGAGCGCTACCCACTGCCCGCGCACAACCCGCTGAAGTTCATGGAGAAGTGGCTCAACATCTCCAAGACCCAGGCCTCGCCGCAGGAGCAGGACATTGCCGCCTACAAGGTCGGCGTAATGCGCCGCACCGACGAGAACCTCGTCTTCGACGTGGATTTCTGACCCATTCCCATTCCCACCCTCACCAGGAGAACTTCATGGAAATCATCATCTACGGCAAGGACGGCTGCGTGAACTGCGAGCGTGCGCGCATGCTGTGCCAGATCCAGTCGCTGGCGCACCAATTGCTCAAGCTGGACGCCGACTACAGCGCCGAGGCGCTGCAGGCCAGGGTCGGCCGGCCGGTGCGCGGCCTGCCGCAGATTTTTGTGCGCAGCGGCGAAGATGCCCACCACGTCGGCGGCTACGACGAGCTGCGTGCGTATCTGCGCCAGTCGCAGGCGCAGGCCGCTTGAGCGGATTTCAGAACAACGAAGCCGGCAGCCAGCGAAACACCAGCGGCATCAAGAGCGCGGCCAGCAGCACCTGCAGGCCCAGCGCCAGGCCGGCGTAGGCGCCGGCGCTGGGGTGCACCTGCAGCGCGTGCGCCGCGCCAATGCCGTGCGAGGCCGTGCCCAGGCCGAAGCCGCGGATGCGCCAGTCCTCCTCGCTGTTGCCAAAACCCATGCGCCGGTACAGGAAGCGCGCGCTCACCGCGCCTATCACGCCGGTGGGCACGGCAAAAAAGGCTGCCAGCGCCGGAATGCCGCCAATCTTCTCGGCAATGCCCATGGCCACCGGCGCGGTGACCGACTTGGGCGCCAGCGACAGCAGCACGTCGTGCGGCAGTCCCATCAGCTTGCCCAGGATCACGGCCGACGCCGCGGCCACGCTGCCGCCCACCAGCGCGCCCAGCAGAATGCGGTGCCAGTGCGCGCGCAGCTCGCCCAGGCGCTCGAACAGCGGCCAGCCCAGCGCGACGACGGCCGGGCCCAGCAAAAAGTGGATGAACTGGGCGCCGGCGAAATAGGTCTCGTAGTCCACGCCGGTCAGCAGCAGCGCGCCGGTCAGCACCACCATGCTCCACAGCACCGGGTTGGCCCAGGCGGCCTGGTGGCTGCGGCGGTAAAAGCCCATGGCCAGCACGTAGACCACCAGCGTGGCGGTCAGCCCGAACAGCGGCTTGGACGCCAGGTAAATCCACAGCGCAACGAAATTGGGCATCAGCGCGGCGCTCCCTCACCGGGCGCGGCGCGCCGGCCGGTGGCGCGCAAGACCCACACGGTGGCCGCCATGCCGGCCCAGGTCGACAGCGTGATGACCACCAGGATGCGCACGCCGTAGGTGGCCAGCAGGCCCAGGTGGGCCATTACGCCCACGCCCACCGGCACGAACAGCAGCGACAGGTGGCGCAGCAGAAACTCGGCGCAGGTGCCTACGTGGCGGCGCACCGTGGGCTGGGCCAGCAGGCCCAGCAGCAACACCATGCCGATCACCGGGCCGGGGAACGGCAGTTTCAGCGCATGCGCCAGCACCTCGCCGAGCGACTGCAGCGCCAGCAGCCAGGCCATGCCCTTGAGGCCGTCCAGGCTGGGGTCGGGCGTTGCCATCAGAAGCGCTCCAGCCCGGCGAACGGCAGCCGTCCGCCGCGCACCAGCATCTTGCCGTCGGCAATGCAGCGCTGCAGCGTCGGGATGGCCTTGCCCGGGTTGAGCAGGCCGGCCGGGTCGAACGCGTCTTTCAGCGCCAGCATCTGCGCGTTCTCGTCGGCGGTGAACTGCGCGCACATGCTGCTGAGCTTCTCCACGCCCACGCCGTGCTCGCCGGTCACCGTGCCGCCCATGGCCACGCTGGTCTCCAGGATGTCGGCGCCAAACGCTTCGCAGCGGCGCAGCTCGTCGGGATCGTTGGCGTCGAACAGGATCAGCGGGTGCAGGTTGCCGTCGCCCGCGTGGAACACGTTGCAGCAGCGCAGCCGGTATTTCTTCTCCATCTCCTGGATGGCCAGCAGGATGTCGGCCAGGCGCTTGCGCGGGATGGTCGAGTCCATGCACATGTAGTCGGGGCTGATGCGCCCGCTGGCCGGAAATGCGTTCTTGCGCCCGCTCCAGAAGCGCAGGCGCTCCTCCTCGCTTTCGCTCACCGCGATCTGCGTGGCGCCGGCGCCGCGCAGCACCTCGCTCATGCGGGCAATCTCTTCCTCGACCTCCTCGGGCGTGCCGTCGCTCTCGCACAGCAAAATCGCCTCGGCGTCCAGGTCGTAGCCGGCCTTGACGAAGTCCTCGACGGCGGCGGTCATCGGCTTGTCCATCATCTCCAGCCCCGCCGGGATGATGCCGGCCGCAATCACCGCGGCCACCGCGTCGCCGGCGCGGCGCACGTCGTCAAAGCTGGCCATGATGCAGCGCGCCAGCTGCGGCTTGGGCGTCAGGCGCACCGTCACCTCCAGCGCCACGGCCAGCATGCCTTCGCTGCCGATCACCGCGGCCAGCAGGTCCAGGCCCGGCGCGTCCAGCGCCGCGCTGCCAAAGGTGGCCGGCTCGCCCTCCATCGTGTAGCCGCGCACCGCCAGCACGTTGTGCACCGTCAGCCCGTACTTCAGGCAGTGCACGCCGCCCGAGTTCTCGGCCACGTTGCCGCCAATGGTGCAGGCGATCTGGCTGCTCGGGTCGGGCGCGTAGTACAGGCCGTACTGCGCCGCCGCCTCGCTGATCGCCAGGTTGCGCACGCCGCACTGCACGCGCGCGGTGCGGCTGTGGGGGTTGACCTCCAGGATGCGGTTGAAGCGCGCCAGCGACAGCGTCACGCCCATGGCGTGCGGCAGCGCGCCGCCCGACAGCCCGGTGCCCGCGCCGCGCGCCACCACCGGAACACCCAGGCGGTGGCAGGCGCGCAGCACGGCCTGCACCTGTGCCTCGGTCTCGGGCAGGCACACGACCAGCGGGCGCTGGCGGTAGGCGGTCAGGCCGTCGCATTCGTAGGGCGTGGTGTCCTCGGCGTGCCACAGCAGCGCATCCGGCGGCACGCAAGCGGACAGCGCGTCGACGACTTCGCGCTGGCGCGCCGTGCGTTCGGCGGGCGTCGGAGAGGGCGTGGTGGTGGGGTCTTGGCTTGTCATGGGAGCCACTGTAGGACAAGCGCGGGCGCCCGGGTTGCATGTTTTTTTGATCCTGGCGTGAAAGCGCTTGAAACCCGTTCATCGTCTTTCATGGAGCCCGCCTGCAAGCCATCGGCACCTTCATTTCATCGCGGCCAGGCGCTGGCCTCCTGCGGCGCCTGAAAAATCCTGTGGGAGCGGCGTCCTTGCCGCGATGCCTGCTGCTTTGGAGCGTGCTCACGATCTTTCCGCAGCTCGCTACCCACCCAAAGACAGGAATTCCCTTATTCCGTCATTGCGGCGAAAGCCGCAATCCAGCGACGACGCCTCCTTCACTGCGAGGGCTGGATACCGGCCCCGGATCAGAGTCCGGGGTGACGTTCTTTCGCCGGTATGACGGGGAAGAATGATCAAACAGAGATCGTAAACACGCTCTTACGCCTTGGCCCAGCGGCGCAGCAGGTTGTGGTACACGCCGGTCAGCTGCACCAGCCGCATGTCGTCGGGCGCGACCAGCGGGGTCAGCTGCTGGATGGACTGGTCCAGGTCGAACAGCAGCGTGCGCTCGCCCTCGTCAGCCACCAGGCTTTCGATCCAGAAGAACGAGGCGACGCGCGCGCCGCGCGTCACCGGGGTCACGCGGTGCAGGCTGGTTGCGGGGTAGAGCACCATGCCGCCCGCCGCCAGCTTGACCGCCTGCACGCCGAACGGCCCTTCCACCTCCAGCTCGCCGCCGTCGTACTCATCGGGCTCGGCCAGGAACAGCGTGGCCGACAGGTCGGTGCGCATCTGCTCGCTGGTGCCGGGCAGGTACATCAGCGCGCTGTCCACGTGCGCGCCGTACTGGCCGCCGCCGGCGTAGCGGTTGAACTTCGGCGGGTAGATGGTGCGCGGCAGCGCGGCGCTGATGAACAGCGGCGTCTCGGCCAGGCGGCGCAGTATGGCCTGGCCCAGGCGCGTGGCCAGTGCGCTGGCGTCGTCAATCTGCTGGTTGCGCTTGACCGCCTTGGCCAGCGTGCCGGCGGTGCGGGCGCCCTCGATCCAGGCGGCGGCGTCCAGCTCGGCGCGAAACTGCGCCACTTCGGTTTTGGTCAGTACGTTGTCGATCGAGATCAGCATGGCAGTGCAGGGGTGAGGGTGTCGGGGGTGATGTCGCAAAGCTGGGCGCAGCCGGCCTGAGCCATCGTCGCATGCAGCTCTTCGGTCAAGAGCTGCAGCATGTGGGCCACGCCCAGCGCGCCGGCGCAGGCCAGCGCGTACATCTGCAGCCGGCCGACGAGCACCGCGTTGGCGCCCAGCGCCAGTGTCTTGAAGGCGTCGGCGCCACTGCGGATGCCGCCGTCCATCAGCAGCGGGTAGCCGCCGCCCACGGCGGCGCGCACGGCCGGCAGCTGGGCGAGGCTGGCCGGCGCACCGTCCAGGCTGCGCCCGCCGTGGTTGGAGACGATTAGGCCGGCGCAGCCGGCGTCCTTGAGCGCCACCGCGTCCTGCGGGTGCAGCACGCCCTTGACCCACACCGGCAGGCGGGTGCGCGCCAGCAGCCAGCGCAGGTCGTCCCAGGTGGGGGCGTGGCGCATTGCGCCCTGGAAGATGCGGCTGTCGCCCTCGGCCAGCGCCGGCACCTGGGGCGGGGCAAGGCCGGCCAGATTGGCGGGCGTGCAATCGGGCGGCATGGCAAAGCCCGCGGCCAGCGCGCTGCGGCTGGCCAGCTGGATGCTGGCGTCCAGCGTCAGCACGATGGCGCGGTAGCCCGCGGCCTCGGCGCGCTGCACCAGCGCCAGCGAGTCCTCGCGGCGCGGTTGCAGATAGAGCTGAAACCAGCGCGCCGGCCCGCAGGCGGCGGCAATGTCCTCCAGCGTGCACGACGACAGGGTGCTCGCCACCATCAGCGTGCCGGTGGCGGCCGCCGCGCGCGCCGTGGCCATCTCGGCCTGCGGGTGCGCCAGCCGCTGGTGCGCCACCGGCGCCAGCAGCAGCGGGTGGGGCAGATCCAGCCCGCCCAGCGCCAGCCGCGTGTGGCCGGCGCGCACGTCGCGCAGCAGCCGCGGCACGATGTGCCAGCGCCCGAACGCCGAGCGGTTGGCCGCCACCGTGCTGTCCCAGCCGCAGCCGCCGGCCACGTAGGCATGGCGGCCCGCGTCCATCGCCTGCGGCGCCAGGCGCTCGTAGTCGATGGCGTTGTAAATGCCGGCGGGAATGCGGTCGGGAGGGTTCATGGCGGGGAAAGAGATGAACGGGCGATGGTAGGCGAGCGCGCGGTGTCGGTCATTGACGCAGCGCAGCGCGGATTTTCTCCCTCCCCCTTTGGGGGAGGGCAGGGGTGGGGGCCTGCGACGCCCGAGCCGCCATGCCGGCCCCATGCAAGGCGCTGAAAAACCGCAGGCCACGCGCTCCGGGGTGGGGCGGGTGGCCTGCTTTTCAGGGTGAGCGCTCACGCGCCCAGCGGCGGATGCGCTGCTTCAGAAGTCCAGGTTCAGCGTCAGCCGCACCGCGCGCGCGTCGCCCTTGTACAGAAAGGCGCCCGAGCGGTAGACCGCCGTGTAGTAGTCCTTGTTGGTCGCGTTGAGCACGTTCAGGCGCAGGTCGGCATGCTTGTTGATCTTGTAGGTGGCAAACAGGTCGTAGACGCTGAAGCTGGGTATCGGCTGCGAGCAGTAGCCGGCTGCGTTGAAGCCTGCACCGGTGTCGGGCTGGCCGCCGCACTTGCTGCTCTCGTAGCGGGCAATCGCGCCAAAGGCGAAGTTGGGCGTCAGTTGGTACTTGCCCTGGATGGCCGCCGAGCGGTCGGCAAAGTTGGACAGCGGATGGCCAACGTTGGCTGGCGTGTTCGACTCCAGCACCTTGGATTTCATGAAGGTCACGCCGGCCTGCATCTGCAGCTTGGGCGTGACGTTGCCCGCCAGCCCCAGCTCGATGCCGCGCACGCGGTTCTTGCCGGTGTTGAAGGTGCCCACGGTGTCGTAGTCGGCGCCCTCCATCACGTCGCTCTTGGTGGTCTGGAAGATGGCGGCGGTGGCCAGCAGCTTGTCGTCCAGCAGGTTCCACTTGGTGCCCAGCTCCAGGTTGATCGAGGTCTCGGGCTTGGCGCCGGCCGCCTTGCCGTCATGGATCACCAGACCGCCGTAGCCGCTGCTGGTGCCGGTGTCTGCCTCGCCGCCGTTGATGTCCTGGGCAGAGCTGATGCTGCCGTAGACCATGCCGAACGGATTGATCTTGTAGCTCAGGCCGAAGTGACCATTCACCAGCGTGTCGTTGAAGCCGTAGTCGCCGGTCTGCGCACCCGTGGTGTTGTTGTAGGTGAGCAGGCTCAGGTCGTAGTGGTCGGCGCGGATGCCGCCAAACGCGGTCCAGCGGTCGGTCAGATCCACGGTGTCCATGGCCGACAGTGCAAAGGTCTTGACGCTCCAGTCACGCGTCATGCCACGGCGCGTGTAGGTGCGCCCGGTCAGGCCGCCAATATTGGGTAATGCAACGCCGTCCACGTCGGTGATGCAGAAACCAGGCTGCAGCGTGCCATCACGGCCCGAGACGGTGCAGTTTGGAGTACCTGTGGTCGTGACGCCGTAGTTGCCGGATTTGACCTTGTGGTCGGTGTATTCGAAGCTGAAGATGAACTCGTGCTTGAGACCACCGATTTCCTTGTCCCAGCGCAGGTTGTCCTGGTGGGCAAAGTACTTCACCTCCTGCCAGCCGGTATGGCCGCCGTCCAGGGCCGGGCGCCCCGCAAAGGCATTGAACGATGCACCCGTGGTCGCGTAGCCGTTATCCGAGGTGCCGTAGCGTGTCAGGCTGGTCAGCCTGAGATCGGGGGTAAAGCGGTAGTTGATGCGAGCCGTGCCGGTATCCACATCGGAGTTCATGAAGTCATTGTCCTGTGCGTAGACAGGCACGCCCTTGGCAGGGCGGCGATTGGGCGTATCGCCCACCAGAAAGCCGCCCAGGTCGGGCCGCTTGTCCTTGGCACGCAGGCCGTAGTAGTCCAGCGTGACCGACAGGTCGTCATTGGCCTGCCACAGGCCCGACAGCGCCAGGCCGTTGCGCGTGCGGCGCGACGGGCCGCGGTCGGGCACGTCCTCGCCGGCGACCAACGCGTTGGCGCGCAGCGCAAAGCTGTCGCCAAAGCCCTTGTTCATGTCCATGGTCAGGCGGTGGTGGCTGTCGGTGCCCAGGCCGATGCTGGCGCGGGTGAAGTCGTAGTCCAGCGTGGCCTGCTTGGTCACGGCGTTGACGGCGCCGCCGGCCGAGCCGCGCCCGGCAAAGCTGGAGTTGGGGCCCTTGGTGATCTCCACCTGCTCCATCGCAAAGCTCTCGCGCGTGGTCATGCCGGGGTCGCGCAGGCCGTCGACGAAGACATCGCTCTTGGCCTCCTGGCCGCGGATGATGTAGCGGTCGCCAAAGGCGTTGCCGTTCTCGCCCGTGCCCAGCGTGATGCCCGGCTGCGTGGCCAGGATCTGCTTCAAGTCGGTGGCGCCCGAGTCGTCGATGGCGGTCTTGGTGATGACCGAGATGGTCTGCGGCGTCTCCGCCAGCGGGCGGGTGTGGCGCGTGTCGGCCGAGGTTTTGGCCTTGTAGGGCGCGCCGACCTCGGCGTTGGGGTTGGGGTCGATCGCCTGCTCCTGCACCGTCACGGTGGGCAGCTGGTGCGATGCGGCCTGCTCGGCGGCTGCGGCGGGCTGGGCGGTCTGCGCCAGCGCGCCCAGCGGCAGCAGCGCGGCGGCGACGCCCACCAGGCGCAGGCTGCGTGGCTTTTTCAAATAGGAAGAATTGTTCATGTGGAGTCTCTGTTCAAAGGCCGGGGAATACGCCGCGGATTATTGATACGAATCAGTCGCATTAGTGAAAATATCGGGAAAATCACGGCAGGCGTGGTGCGTCTACGGGTTTGTACTGATTCGTTTGTTGCCGCAGGGCAACGTGGGCGGGAGGAGCCGGCTTCTTGTTTTCTGGACTCCGGCCTGCGCCTCGATACCGGGTTGTGGCGTGTTGCGCGGACGCGAGAACGGCGCGGATCGACCCGGGTCAGCTGTCGTGCAGCACGCCGTCTTCAAGCCGGGCGGCGCCGGCCTGCGCAAGTTCTTGTACCAGCGCCAGCGACCAGTCGTGCAGGCCGTGGTCGGCAAAGTGCTCGTCGTGCAGGCGCACGAAGTAGGGCGTGCCGGCCAGCCAGGCCAGCGCGTCCGGCAATGCAATGTGCTGCCACTCGATCAGCTTGTATTTCAGCAGCACCTTGGCTGCGTGGCGCGCGTGGCGCTGCGGGTCGGCCACGAAGCCGGCCAGGCGGCGGCGGGCGATGGCCAGCGCCGTGTCCACGTCGTCGAACACCGGGCCGTGGCCCGGAATGACGACGGCCGGCTGCAGCTGCTCGATCAGGTCCAGCGTGGCGCCCACCTGGGCAAAGCCGGGAATGTGGTCGAGCTCGGGGAAGACGACGCCAAAGCCGTTCTGCCACAGCGCGTCGCCCGAGATCAACACCCGCGTGCCGGCCTGGAACAGCAGCACCGCGTCGTTGTCGTGCCCGGGTGCGGCGTGCACCTGCCAGGGGCGGCCGGCAAGCAGCACGGTGCCGTCCGGCAGCAGCTCGTCGTCGGCGCGAAAGCGCGGGCATTGCTGGCCGGTGGCTTCGTAGCTCAGCCTGGCCTCGTCCCAGTCGCGCACGGCGGCGAATTGCCCGGGCGGAATGGTGGTGCGTACCTGCGGCCAGCGCGCCTGCAGCGCGGCGTTGCCGCCGCAGTGGTCGCTGTGCAAATGGGTGTTGAGCAGGCGCGTGAGAGGCCGCCCGTCCAGCGCCTGCTCGACCAGCGCAACAGTCTGCGCCGCGTCGGTGCAGTAGCCGCTGTCGACCAGCACGGTTTCGTGCGCGTCGGTCAGCAGTATGTTGTTGGCCGACAGCCAGCTGCGTTCGAGTACGGTGACGTCGGCGGGCAGGAGGGGGTGCTGAGGGGGCATGGCTTGTCTCTCTTGTCGTGAAGGCGCGCGATGGATGGTTGCCGGTGGTTGTAACCCAGGCCTGGGCGGCTGCTGGCCAACGGCAGTGCGGCCGCCACCCCAAAGCCCCATCAACCCCGCAGCTCGCGCCGCAAAATCTTGCCGACGTTGGTCTTGGGCAGCTCGTCGCGGAACTCGATCGAGCGCGGGCGCTTGTAGCCGGTGAGCTGGTCGTGGCAGTAGCGCAGCACGTCGTCTTCGCTCAGCGACGGCTGGCTGCGCACGACGAAGACCTTGATTGCCTCGCCCTGCTTCTCGTCGGGCACGCCGATGGCGGCGCATTCGAGCACGCCGGGGCACTGGGCGATGACCTGCTCCAGCTCGTTGGGGTACACGTTGAAGCCGCTGACGACGATCATGTCCTTCTTGCGGTCGACGATGTGCGTGGCGCCGCCGTCGTCCATCACGCCGACGTCGCCGGTGCGCAGCCAGCCATCGGGGGTAAAGGCACGGGTGTTTTCCTCGGGGTGCTGCCAGTAGCCGGGCGTGACGTTGGGGCCGCGGATGCAGACCTCGCCGGGCTGGCCCAGCGGCAGGTCGTGGCCCTGGTCGTCCTTGATCGCGACCTCGATGCCCGGCAGCGGGTAGCCGATGCTGCCGCTGAACTGGGTGGCGTTGACCGGGTTGTTGGTGCCGATGGCGCAGGTCTCGCTCATGCCCCAGCCTTCGATCATCACGCTGCCGGTCACCTTCTGCCACTGGCGCGCCGTTGCCTGCGAGGCGGCCATGCCGCCGGCCTGCGAGACGCACAGCTGCGAGAAGTCGACCTGCGCGAACTGCGGGTGCTGAAGGAGTGCGTTGAACAGGGTGTTGACCGCCGGCAGCAGGTGGAACGGGCGCTTCTTGAGCGTGGCGACCAGGCCGTCGATGTCGCGCGCGTTGGGGATCAGCGTCAGGTGCGAGCCCTGGCGTATCGCCAGCAGGCACAGCGTGAGCGCGAAGATGTGGTACAGCGGCAGCGCCGCGATGCTGTTGATCCGCCGCGCGTCGCCGATGCGCGCCAGCGCCGGCGCAAACCAGGCTTGAGCCTGCAGCGTGGCGGCAATGATGTTGCGCTGGGTGAGCACCGCGCCCTTGGACAGGCCGGTGGTGCCGCCGGTGTATTGCAGGAAGGCGGGGCTGTCCGGCCGGGCGGCGATCGGCGTGAGGCGCCGGCGCGCGCCCAGTTTCAGCGCCTGCTTGAAGGTCAGCACCTGGCGGCCGCCGGTCAGCGGCAGCTCGTAGGCCGGCACCATTTTTGCCAGGTGGCGCACCGCGAAGCTGATCCAGCGCCCGTACCAGGCGCCGAGCAGGTCGCCCATCGACGCGATGACGACTTGCTGCACCGGCGTGTCCTCGATCACCTCGGCCAGGGTGTGGGCGAAGTTCTCCAGGATGACGATGACGCTGGCGCCCGAGTCGCGCAGCTGGTGGCGCAGCTCGCGCGCTGTGTACAGCGGGTTGACGTTGACGCAGATGTGGCCGGCGCGCAGCACGCCGGCCATGGTGACGGCGAACTGCGGCACGTTGGGCAGCATGATGGCCACGCGCGCGCCCTCGGGCAGGTACAGGCCCTGCAGCCAGGCGGCCAGGCGGGCGCTCTCGCGGTCCAGGTCGCGGTAGCGCATCCAGCGGTCCATGCAGACGGAGAACGGCTGGTCGGCGTGGCGTGCGAAGGACTCCTCCAGCAGGCTGGCGACCGACGGGTAGGCGTCTGCGTCGACGGTGTGGGGCACGCCCGGTGGGTAGTGCGCGAACCAGCGGTTGTCCATGGATACTCCCGGCAAGATGACGGCGCATTGTGGGCGCGGTCCACGCGGCGGCGTACCGGGCTTGCCCCGAGCGGCGCGCCGTCGTCGTCACCCTTGCGACACAGGACAGGAATGGAGAAGCCGGATGAACGCACGTTGGCAACGCTGGCTGGTCGCCGCCCACTGGACCGTGCTGGCGCTGTGGCTGGCGTGGTGGTGGCCGCGCTCGCCCGCCTGGGCGCTGGCCGGGTGGGTGCTGGTGCCCTTGGCGTCGCGCCTGGCGCTGGCGCCGCAGTTCGTGCTGGCCGCCTGGGTGGGGCGCCATGACCCGTCGCCGCGGCCCGGCGCGCTGCAGTGGATTGCGGCCTGGGCGCGCGAGTCGCACTGGGCGGCGCTGGTCTTCGGCTGGTGGCAGCCGTTTCGCAGCAACGCGCTGCCCGACGCGCTGGCGGGCCAGGCCGGGCGGCGCGGCGTGGTGCTGGTGCATGGCTTGCTGTGCAACCGGGGCTTCTGGACGCCCTGGCTGCGCCTGCTGCGTGCGCGCGGCCACGCGGTCGTCGCGGTGACGCTGGAGCCGCCGTTCGCCGGCATCGATGGTTATGCGCCCGCCATCGACGCGGCGGTGCGCCGCGTGGCGCAGGCCACGGGCCGCGCGCCGCTGGTCGTCGGCCACAGCATGGGCGGGCTGGCCGTTCGCGCCTGGCTGCGGGCGTTCCATGACGCCGACGCGCGCGCGTGCCGCGTGGTCACGATTGGCTCGCCGCACCACGGGGCCTGGACGGCACGCGGCGCGCGCAGCGCCAATGGCGTGCAAATGGCGCCGGGCAGCGCCTGGCTGCGCGCACTGGCAGCGCAGGAGCCGCCGGCGCGGCGCGCCGCCATGGTGTGCTGGGCGTCCAACGCCGACAACGTGGTCTACCCGCCGTCCACCGCCCACCTGGAAGGCGCGGACAACCGCTGGCGCCTGGGCGTGCCGCACATCACGCTGGCCTTTGACCGCGAGGTGCTGCAGCACTGCCTGCAATTGCTGGACGCGCCGGACGCCGCTGGCGGAGAAAACGCGCCACGGCAGTGGCACCATTGCGCCCCATGACGCGCCCTACGCCGCCCCCCGAGGTCATCCGCATCGACGAGCAGGACTTGCGCACCGTCACGCTGGCGCAGGCCATCGAGGCGAGCGACGGCGCGCACCGCTGGGTGGGCGCCGAGGAGGTCGAGCGCGCGACGCAGGACGCGCTGCAGGCCGCCCGGGCGCGCGGCGTCGCCCGCCCGGGCGTGGCCGACGTGGTGCGCGAGCGCGCGCAGGCCATCGTCGCGCGCGCCGCCGGGCGCAACGCCACGGTGGCCGCGCTGCGCAGCCCCGGGGCCTGGACGCACTGGGGCATGCGCGTGGTGCCGGCGCTGGCGCTGCTGCTGGGCCTGCTGTCCGACCAGGTGGCCAACGCGCACCACGTGGACTTGTTCTCGCCGCCGCTGCTAATGCTGCTGGCCTGGAATTTGGTGGTCTATGCACTGCTGCTGGTGCGCGCGCTGTGGCCGCGCCGCTCTGGCCGCGCGGAGCAGGGCGACGCAGCGAAGCCGCCGCCGGACGCTCTGGACGCCCCGGACGGCGCCGCAGCGGCACATCGCCCGGGCGCCGCCCGCCTGCTGCGCGCGCTGCTGGCCGCGCTGGCGCGCTGGCGCCCTGCGAGAGAGCGCGCGTCGGCGCGCATTGCCGCCGCCTTCGAGCAGCGCTGGTGGGCGCGCACCCAGGCGCTGTGGGGCCAGCGCCTGGCCTGCATGCTGCACCTGGCCGCCGGCGCCTGGGCCGTGGGTGTGGCCGCGTCGCTGCTGCTGCGCGGGCTGGTGGTGCATTACCAGTTCGGTTGGGAGAGCACGTTTCTGGACGCGCCCACGGTGCATGCGCTGGCGCGGCTGCTGTTTGCGCTGCCGGTGGCGCTGCTGGGCCTGCCGCCGCTGGCGCTGGCCGACATCGAGGCCGCGCAGAACTTTGCCGCCCAGGGCGTGGCCGCCAGCCGCTGGGTGTGGATGTACGTCGGCCTGCTGGTGCTGTTCGTCGTGCTGCCGCGCCTGCTGCTGGCGCTGTGGGCGGGGCTGCGTGCGCGCCGGCTGGCGCAGCGCTGCACGCTGGACCTGGGCAGCAGCGACTTTGACGCGCTGCACGGCGTGCTGCCCGGTGACCTGGTGCTGGGCGTGCCGGACGCCGCCGGCGTCCGGGCGCTGGGCCAGCTGCTGGCGCGCCACGGCGGGCAGGGCGGCGCCTGGAGCGCGGGCGACGACCGCCTGTGCCTGGTGCCGGCAGATGGCGCCGGCGATGCGCCTGCGGTCGACGCGGTGCTGGCAGCCGCGGGCGCGACCGATGCGCTGCCCGCCGCCTGGCAGGGCGCGCCGCGCCTGGCGTGGCCGGCACCGGGCGCTGGGCACGACCTGCCGTGGGCGGCGCTGGAACAGGCGCTGGCCGCGCCCTGGCAGTGCAGCCGCCTGCAGCGCCTGCGTGCGGCCTGGCAGGTGCAGCAAGCGGGCCGGCTGGACCAGGCTGCCCAACTGCTGGCCCGGCACCTGGCCGCCTGCGCCGCGCTGCTGGGTGATGCGGCCGAGCTTGAACGCCGCTACCCCCAGCTGCTGCAGGCGCTGGATCTGCGGCTGCAGGCGCTGTATGCGGTTGACGCGCCCACCCCGGCCGTGCCAGCGGCGGGCGACGCGGCCCCGCCGCACGCGCCCGCATCTCCATCTGCCAGCCGCAACTGGCCAGTGGTGGGCGACGCCGACGCCGCGCTGCGCGCCGCCGGCACCGCAGCAGGGGCGGCGACCGGCGCGGCCATGGGCGTCAAGGCCGGCGCGCTGCTGGACATCGGCAGCGGCGGCATGACGCTGGGCCTGGGCACGGCCACCGGTGCGCTGCTGGGCACGATGACCGGCTGGCTGATCGGCAAGCTGCAAAAAGAGGGCGGCGACGGCGACGAGCGCTGGCTGGCCGTCGTGCGCCTGGCTTGCCTGCACTGGCTGGCCACCGCGCGCCAGGCCGATCTGGCGCAGGCCGAGGGTGCGCCAGAACAGGTACTGGCGCCCTGGCGCGCCGCGACCGACGCCGCGGTGGCAGGGCAGGCACAGGCGCTGCGCGCCTGGTTGCAGGCGCGGCCCGAAGGGGCGGGCGAAGCGGGCGACGTGGATGGACTGCAGGCGCTGGTGCTGGCCATGCTGAGCCGGCTGGAGGCGCCGGCGCCCTGATTCCATTTCCATATCAACCGATTACTTTGTCGGCTTCGCTTGTCGTGCTACACAAAACCCCTGTAGAAATTGTGCATCGCAACAAAATGCGTGCGTGAATCTAGGGTTAACCCTAGAATCACCCCATCATGCCTATTACGACCAACTGGCTCGGCGCTTCGGTGCCAAGCGTCAAGACCGCGCCCAAGGGCGCGCATCCGGCCGCATCGCGCCGGCCCCACAAGGGATTGGCCATGCGCTCCATGTTCACTCCGATCCGCACCCTGGGCGAGTCGCACCGCGAGCGCATCAAGCAGCACCTGCTGCAGCTGTCCGAGCGCGACCGCTACCTGCGCTTTGGCTACCTGGCCACCGACGAGCAGGTGAATCGCTATGTGCGCATGCTGGACTTCGAGCGCGACGAGGTGCTGGGCGTGTTCGACGACGCGCTGCAACTGGTCGCCATCGCACACGTGGCCTTCATCGAGGAGCCGGGCACCGAGGGCTGCGCCGAGTTCGGCGTGTCGGTGCACGAGCGCGCGCGCGGCAAGGGCCATGGCGCACGGCTGTTCGACCGCTCGGTGCTGCTGGCGCGCAACCGCGGCGTGGGGATGATGTTCATCCACGCGCTGACCGAGAACGTGGCCATGCTGCGCATTGCACGCAACGCCGGCGCCAGCGTGCAGCACGACGGCAGCGAGTCGCAGGCCCACCTGAAGCTGCCCGTGGCCGGGGTCGACAGCCGCTTCGGCGCGCTGGTGGCCGACCAGCTGGGCGAGGCGCACTACCAGCTCAAGAAGCAGGCGCGCCACTTCTGGCGCTTTCTGGAGCAGGTGCAGGAAATTCGCCAGGGCGTGGCCCAGGCGCGCCAGCAGTCCGGGCAGTAAAGCGACCATCGCGGCGCCCTCGCCGCGATTTTTATTGGTGCCAGTGCATCCATTGGCCCCTGAAGCAGGCCCGCTGCAAAGCGCCGCAGTCCATCCGCTATCCTTGGCATCCCTGTTCAACGACTGCGAAATCGCCCCCGTGTCCGACCCCAACCCTGCGCGCGCCGCCGACAAGGACGACAAGCGCTCCCTCCTGCAGCGACTGCTGGAATTCATCAACCCCGGCCCGGACTCGACCGATGAGCTGATCGCCACGCTGGCCGAGGCCGAGGACAACGAGGTCATCAACGCCGACGCGCGCGTGATGCTCGAACGCGTGCTGCGCATGGCCGTGATGAGCGTGGGCGACGTGCTGGTAGCCACGCGCCACATGGACATGCTGGACATCGAGGCGCCGCTGGGCGACCTGCTCACCCAGGTGATCCGCACCGCGCATTCGCGCTTTCCGGTCTACCAGGGCGGGCGCGACAACATCATCGGCATTCTGCTGGCCAAGGACTTGCTCAAGCTGCAGCGCTCGCCGCAACTGAGCCTGCGCACGCTGGTGCGCCCGGCGCTGTTCGTGCCCGAGAACAAGGGTCTGCACGAGTTGCTGCGCGAGTTCCGCGTGACGCGCAACCACCTGGCCATCGTGATCGACGAGTTCGGCCACATCGCCGGGCTGATCACCTTCGAGGACGTGATCGAGCAGATCGTCGGCGAGATCGAGGACGAGTTCGACGAGCCCGAGGACGAGGGCGACATCTTCGCGCTGGCCGACGCCAGCTGGCGCGTCAGCGGCGACACGCCGATCGAGCGCGTGGCCGAGGCCTTTGGCGCCACGCTGCAGGCCAGCGACCCGGACGAGCACTTCGAGACCATCGGCGGGCTCGTCGCCCATGAGATGGGGCGCCTGCCGCGCAAGGGCGAGAGCTTCACGCTGGGCGGGCTGCGCTTCACCGTACTGCACGCCCAGGGCGGCGCGGTGCGCTGGTTCAAGGTGACGCCGGCGGACGGCGACGACGCACAAAACTGATTCCATGACCACGGTGCAGCACCACGGCGCGCCCGCCGGGCCGCGCCCACGGGCGCTCTTGCTGGCGGCCCTGGCCGGCCTGGGCCAGGCGGTGGCGCTGGCGCAGCCCGGCAGCGGCCAGTCGCTGTGGTGGCTGCAAATCCTGTCGCTGGCCGGGCTGGCCGCGCTGCTGCGGCGCGCTGGCGGCACGCGCCGCGCCTTTGCGCTGGGCTGGCTGTTTGCCACGGTGTGGCTGGTCGGCAGCTTCTGGTGGCTGTTCATCTCCATGCACCGCTACGGCGGCCTGGCCGCGCCGCTGGCCGGTGCCGCCGTGCTGGCGCTGGCATTGGCACTGGGCAGCTACTACGCCGTGGCTGCCGCGCTGTGGTGGCGCTGGCGGCCGGGCCAGCGCCTGGGCGCGGCACTGCTGTTTGCCGCGCTGTGGCTGCTGGCCGAGCTGGCGCGGGGCCAGTGGTGGACCGGCTTTCCCTGGGGCGCGGGTGGCTATGCCCACGTGCAGGGGCCGCTGGTGCATCTGGCGCGCTATGGCGGCGTCTACGGCATTGGCGCGGTGGCGGCGCTGCTGGCCATGCTGGCGGTGCAGTTGCGCGCGCGGGATTTGCGCAGCGCGCGCGCCTGGGCACTGCTGCTGGCGCTGGCGCTGGCCTGGGGCGCTGCCGCCTGGCAGCGCCAGCAGGCGCTGGCAGCGGGCGACGCTGCGGCCCGCCCGGCGCTCACGCTGGCGCTGCTGCAGGGCAATGTCGCGCAGGACGAGAAATTCCAGCCGGGCAGCGGCGTGGCGCAGTCGCTGCAGTGGTATGGCGAGCTGCTGCGCAGCGTGCGTGCCGACCTGGTCGTCGCGCCCGAGACCGCGGTGCCGCTGCTGCCCCGGCAGCTGCCCGAAGGCTGGCTGGACACCGTGGCCCAGTACTACCAGGACGCGGCCGCGCCGCAGGCGCTGCTGCTGGGCATGCCGCTGGGCGACGCGGCGGCGGGCTACACCAACTCGGCGCTGGGCCTGGCGCCGGGCCTGGCCGCGCCCTACCGCTACGACAAGCACCACCTGGTGCCGTTTGGCGAGTTCGTGCCGCCGCTGTTTCGCTGGTTCACAGAGCTGATGCAGATCCCGCTGGGCGACTTTCGCCGCGGCCCTCTGGTGCAGCCGGCCATGGATTGGCGCGGCGAGCGCCTGGCGCCCAACATCTGCTACGAAGACTTGTTCGGCGAGGAGCTGGCCGCGCGCTTTGCCGACGCGCGCCAGGCGCCGACCGTCCTGGTGAACATGAGCAACATCGGCTGGTTTGGCGACACGCTGGCGGTCGACCAGCACCTGGCGATCGGCCGCATGCGCACGCTGGAGCTGGAGCGCCCGATGGTGCGCGCGACCAATACCGGCGCCACCGCGGTGATCGACCACCGCGGCCGCGTCACGGCGCGCCTGCCCGCGTTCACCCGCGGCGTGCTGCACGCCAGCGTGCAGGGGCGCGCGGGCAGCGCCACGCCCTACGCCTGGTGGGCCGGGCGCTGGGGGCTGGCGCCGCTGTGGGCGCTGGGCCTGGCGGTGCTGGGCGGCTGCTGGTGGCGGGGGCGGGGCCGCAATGCAGCGGGACAGGTGCCGCGCAGTTGATGTGGTACGGTTATTTCTGCGCCGTTTTTGACCTTTTGACACCCCCATGCCTGGGCCTGTGCGGCCACACACGGGATAATGCGCGTTTTGCGTGCCCGCCGCGCCCTTGAAAGTTCCACGGCACTTTGCCGCAACGACACGACTGATCTCTCATGGCTGAATCCTTTTCCTACGAACAATTGATCGCCTCCGGCGAGGGACGGCTGTTCACGCCCGACAGCGGGCGCCTGCCGCTGCCGCCGATGCTGATGTTCGACCGCATCACCCACATCGACAGTGACGGGGGAGCGAATGGATTGGGCCGCATCGTGGCCGAGCTGGACGTCAGGCCCGACCTGTGGTTCTTCGACTGCCACTTCCAGGGCGACCCGGTCATGCCCGGCTGCCTGGGGCTGGACGCCATGTGGCAGCTGATCGGCTTCTACCTGACCTGGCTGCGCCTGCCCGGGCGCGGGCGCGCCCTGGGCGCGGGCGAGGTCAAGTTCACCGGCGAGGTGGGGCCGGATGTGAAGCTCGTCACCTACGAGATCGACATCAAGCGCGTCATCAAGCGCAAACTCAACATGGCCATTGGCGACGCGCGCCTGCTCGCCGACGGCAAGGAAATCTATGTTGCCAACGACCTGCGCGTAGGTCTGTTCCTGCGCGAGGGCGGCAAGGCTGGGGAAACAGCATGAGTGGTTTGGGAAGCAAGGGCCAGGCACGGCGCGTCGTCATCACCGGCGCGGGCATCGTCTCGTGCATCGGTAACGACCTGGCCAGCGTCGAGCAGTCGCTGCGTGCGGGCACCAGCGGCATCCGCGCCGTGCCCGAGATGACCGAGATGGGCCTGCGCAGCCAGGTCGCGGGCGTGCCCAACGTGGACATCGAGGCGCGCATCGACCGCAAGCAGCTGCGCTTCATGGGCGACGCCGCGGCCTACGCGCAGATCGCGCTGGAGGACGCCATTGCCCAGGCGGGCCTGGCGCCCGAACAGGTCAGCCATCCGCGCACCGGCCTGATCATGGGCTCGGGCGGCGGCTCGCCGGCCAACCAGATCGAGGCGGCCGACACGCTGCGCGCCAAGGGCATACGCCGCGTCGGGCCCTACCAGGTCACGCGCTGCATGAGCTCCACCGTCTCGGCCTGCCTGGCGACCAACTTCAAGGTCAAGGGCATCAACTACTCGATCACCTCGGCGTGTTCGACGTCGGCGCACTGCATAGGCGCGGCGGCGCAGCAGATCGCCTGGGGCCAGCAGGACGTGATGTTCGCCGGCGGCAGCGAGGAATTGAGCTGGGGCATGTCGCTGCTGTTCGACGGCATGGGCGCGATGTCCAGCAAGTACAACGCGACGCCCGAGCAGGCGTCGCGCGCCTACGACGCCGACCGCGACGGCTTCGTGATCGCCGGCGGCGGCGGCGCGGTGGTGCTGGAGAGCCTGGAGCACGCCCAGGCACGCGGCGCCACCATCCTGGCCGAGGTCGTGGGCTTTGGCGCCACCAGCGACGGCGAGGACATGGTCGCGCCCTCGGGCGACGGCGCGATCGCCTGCATGCGCCAGGCCATCGACGGGCTGCAAGGCACGATCGACTACGTCAACACCCACGGCACCTCGACGCCCGTGGGCGACATGCAGGAAGTGCGCGCGATGCGCGAAGTGTTCGGCAGCGCCGTGCCGCCGTTCTCCAGCACCAAGTCGCTGACCGGCCACTCGCTGGGCGCCACCGGCGTGCAGGAGGCGATCTACTGCCTGATCATGCTGAACAAGGGCTTCATCGCCGGCTCGGTCAACGTCCAGACGCCCGACCCGCTGCTCGGCGACATGCCGCTGGTCACCACCACGCGCGACGCCGAGCTGACCCAGGTGCTGTCCAACAGCTTCGGCTTTGGCGGCACGAATGCGTCGCTCGTCCTGCGCCGCTGGCAGGGCGCCTGACGCTCCTGATGCACACCAACGGGGGCCGAGGCCCCCGTTTTGCGTGCCGTCCTAAAATGCCCGGTTTGCGCCCGGCTGGTTGCGCTCCTCTTTTGCACTTGTCGCCATGCTGACCTTCCAACAAATCATTCTCCAACTGCAGACCTACTGGGCCGGCCAGGGCTGTGCGCTGCTGCAGCCCTACGACATGGAAGTGGGCGCGGGCACCAGCCACACGGCGACGTTTCTGCGCGCCATCGGCCCCGAGCCCTGGCGCGCCGCCTATGTGCAGCCCAGCCGCCGGCCCAAGGACGGGCGCTACGGCGACAACCCCAACCGCCTGCAGCACTACTACCAGTACCAGGTGGTTCTGAAGCCCGCGCCGGCCAACATCCTGGACCTGTACCTGGGCAGCCTCACGGCGCTGGGGTTCGACCTGAAGCAAAACGACATCCGCTTCGTCGAGGACGACTGGGAGAACCCGACGCTGGGCGCCTGGGGCCTGGGCTGGGAGGTGTGGTTGAACGGCATGGAAGTCACCCAGTTCACCTACTTCCAGCAGGTTGGCGGCATTGATTGCAAGCCCGCCACCGGCGAGATCACCTACGGCCTGGAGCGCCTGGCCATGTATTTGCAGGGCGTGGACAACGTCTACGACCTGGTGTGGACCGAGGGCGCGGACGGCCAGCGCCTGACCTATGGCGATGTCTACCACCAGAACGAGGTCGAGCAGTCGACCTACAACTTCGAGCACAGCGACGCGGCCTTTCTGTTCACGGCGTTCGACGCGCACGAAAGCCAAGCCCAGCACCTGGTGGCCGAGCAGCTGGCGCTGCCGGCGTATGAGCAGGTACTCAAGGCCGCGCACACCTTCAACCTGCTGGACGCGCGCGGCGCGATCAGCGTGACCGAACGCGCCGCCTACATCGGCCGCATCCGCAACCTGGCGCGCGCCGTCGCCAAGAGCTACCTGGACAGCCGCGCCCGCCTGGGCTTTCCGATGGCGCCCAAGGCCCATGCCGAGGAAGTGCTGGCCGAACTGGCCAAGGCCGCGCAGCAGCAAGGCAAGAAGGCGGCGTGACCATGACGGCGCCCGCCCGGGGGCTCCCTCCCCCATTGGGGGAGGACTGGGGCGGGGGCCCGCCAGGCGCCCCCGGCATGCCAGCCCCCATCCCTGCCTTCCCCCAGAGGGGGAAGGAGCAAATCCCATGCACAGGCAGCTGGCATTTTCAGCGCCACCTGCGATCGAGACCGATATGATCATCGCCAACCTGCTCGTTGAACTCTTCGTCGAAGAACTGCCGCCCAAGGCGCTGCAAAAGCTCGGTGACGCCTTTGCCGGCGTGCTGCGCGAGCAGCTTGCCGCCCAGGGCCTGGCCGCGGCCGATGCGCCTTTGATCGCCTACGCGTCGCCGCGCCGCCTGGCCACGCATGTGGCCGGCGTGCTGGCGCAGGCGCCGGACAAGGCGGTGTCGCAAAAGCTGATGCCGGTCAGCGTCGGCCTGACCGCCGACGGCCAGCCCACGCCCGCGCTGCTCAAGAAGCTGGCCGCGCTGGGCGCCGGCGCCGCGGCGATGGAGAGCCTTGCGCGCGTGCACGATGGCAAGGCCGAGCTGCTGTACTACGAGAGCACCGCGCGCGGCGCCACGCTGGCCGCCGGGCTGCAGAAGGCGCTGGACGAGGCCATTGCCAAGCTGCCCATCCCCAAGGTCATGCGCTACCAGCTCGAAGACGGCTGGTCCAGCGTGCACTTCGTGCGCCCGGCGCACGGCCTGGTGGCGCTGCACGGCGCCCACGTCGTGCCGGTCGGCGCGCTGGGCCTGACGGCCGGCCGCAGCACGCACGGCCACCGCTTCGAGGCGGTGCAAGACCCCATCGTGCTGCGGGATGCCGACAGCTACGCCGCGCAGCTCAAGGACGAGGGCGCGGTCATCGCAAGCTTCGACGAGCGCCGCGCCGAGATTGCGCTCCAGCTGCAGGCCGCGGCCGACGCGGTGGGCGGTGGCGTGCGTGCCATCGACGACGCGGCGCTGCTCGATGAAGTCACCGCGCTGGTCGAGCGGCCCAAGGTGCTCACCTGTCAGTTCGAGCAGGAATTCCTCGCCGTGCCGCAGGAATGCCTGATCCTGACGATGAAGGCCAACCAGAAGTACTTCCCGCTGCTGGGCGCCGAGGGCAAGCTCACGCACCAGTTCCTGATCGTCAGCAACATCGCGCCGGCGGACGCCCGCGCCGTCATCGAGGGCAACGAGCGCGTCGTGCGCCCGCGCCTGGCCGACGCCAAGTTCTTCTTCGACCAGGATCGCAAGAAGACGCTGGTCTCGCGCGTGCCGCAGCTGGCCAAGGTGGTCTACCACAACCAGCTCGGCACCCAGGGAGAGCGCGTCGAGCGCGTGCGCGCGATTGCCAAGGGCATTGCCGGCCAGCTGTTTGCTGCGCTCAGCGTGCGCCACCGCATCGACGGCACGCAGGACGCCGAGGTGGTGCAGGACTATTTGATGACCTGCGTGGACAACGCCGCGCTGCTGGCCAAGACCGACCTGGTGACCGACATGGTCGGCGAATTTCCCGAACTGCAGGGCGTGATGGGTGCGTACTACGCGGTCAACGACGGCCTGCCCGACGACGTCGCGATGGCCATCGAGGACCACTACAAGCCGCGCTTTGCCGGCGACAGCCTGCCGCGCCACAACGTGGGCCTGGTGGTGGCGCTGGCCGACAAGCTGGAGACCCTGGTCGGCATGTTCGGCATCGGCAACCTGCCTACCGGCGAGCGCGACCCGTTCGCGCTGCGCCGCCACGCGCTGGGCGTGATCCGCATGCTGGTCGAGAAAGACCTGCCGCTGGAGCTGCCCGCGCTGTTGGCCGCCGCGGTGCCGGCCTTTGGCGACAAGATTGCCGATCCGACGGCGGCGTTGGCCGACTTCATCTATGAACGCCTGGCCGGCAGCCTGCGTGAGCAGGGCTTTGCCGCGCAGGAGGTCGACGCGGTGCTGGCGCTGCGCCCGGCGCGCCTGTCGCTGGTGGCGCAGCAGCTGGCGGCGGTGCGCGCCTTTGCCCAGCTGCCCGAGGCGCCGGCGCTGGCCGCGGCCAACAAGCGCATCACCAACATCCTGAAAAAAGCCGGCAACGGCGTCGATCCGCACGTCAACACCGAGCTGCTGCGCGAGCAGGCCGAGCAGGATCTGTACGCGCAGATGCAGACCATCGTGCCCGACGCCGACCTGCAGTTCGCCAGCGGCGACTACACCACCAGCCTGCAGACGCTGGCCGCGCTGCGCGCGCCGGTCGATGCGTTCTTCGACGACGTCATGGTCAATGCCGAGGAGCTGGCGCTGCGCCTGAACCGCCTGGGCCTGCTCAAGAGCCTGCACGATGCAATGAACCGCGTCGCCGACCTCTCGCGCCTGGCCGCCTGATGGCCGGCGCCAGCGCCCTGGGCGCGGCAGGCGAGGCCCGCAGCCGGCGCACCGCCTGGTTGCTGTTCGCGCCCCTGGCGGCCGTCGTCGGCCTGCGCTGGGTGCTGACCTGGCTGGACGACCGCGCCAGCGCGCCGCCCGCATGGCCGCTGCGCGTGTTTGCCGGCGCGCAAGACCCCTGGGCGTGGCTGGCGCCGACGGCCGCCGTGCTGCTGGTGCTGGCCGCCGTGCTGCTGCTGGCGCGCCTGGCGTGGCGCAGCGGAGCACGCCGCGCGGTGCTGCGCTGCGCCGCTGCCGCCTGGCTGCTGCTGTGCCTGGCCGCCTGCGGCGCGCAGCTGCAGCGCCATCTGAACCAGGCCCGCCTGCAGCCGCAGCCGCCGGTGGCGGCGCAGGTGCTGGGCACGCATTTCCAGCCGCCGTCGCTGCGCTCGACCGGCGGCACGCTGCTGGTGCTGCGGGTCGACGGGCTGGCCGCGCCGCAGCAGGTGCTGGTCGACGCGCCGGCCGCCGCCGGTCTGCAGGTGGGTCAGCCGCTGCGCCTGGCCTGGGCGCGCGGGCGCTGGCAGGGGCGCTTCGTCACCGGCTGGCAGGTTGATGCGGCCCCGGCACCGGCTGCGCCGCGCGGATAATGCGCGCCATGCAACTGGCCATTCTCGACCGCGACGGCACGCTCAACGCGCTGGGCGACGGCGTCATCACCACGCCCGAAGACTGGGTGGCGCTGCCCGGCGCGCTCGAAGCCATTGCCCGGCTGAACCAGGCGGGCTGGCGCGTGGCCGTCGTCACCAACCAGCCGGGCCTGGGCCGCGGGCTGCTGGACGCGCAGACGCTGGCGGCCATTCACGCCAAGCTGCAGCGCCAGCTGGCCGCCGTCGGCGGGCGCATCGACGCCTTCTTCTACTGCCCGCACGCCGACGACGAGGCCTGCGCCTGCCGCATGCCCCAGCCCGGGCTGATGCAGCAAATCCGCGAGCGCTATGGGCTGGAGGGCGCGCAAATGCTGGTTGCCGCCAGCGCGCCCGCGCCGCTGCAGGCCGCCGCCGGCCTGGGCGCCGCGCTGCACATGGTGTGCTCCGGCGCCAGCGCCGAGGTCGACCCCGGCGCGCCACTGCCGCCCGCCTGGCCTGCCGGCACGCGCGCCCACGCCAGCCTGCAGGCGCTGGTCGACGCGGTCACGGCGCCCTGACTTTCTTTTTCTGACTCACCCGGCCGCTTTGCCGCTGCTCCACGCTCCACCACATCCATGGCCCTGATTCGCTCGCTGCTGCACCTGGTGGTGCTGGTCGTCACCGTCATCCCCTACACCCTGGCCATTTTGCTGTTGCGCGTCTTTGGCGCCCCGGTTCGGCTGCGCTACCGCGTCGCCCGTGCCTGGCTCAAGCTGTCGGTCGATTCGGCGCGCTGGATCGTCGGCATCCGCACGCGCATCACCGGCCTGGAGCATTTGCAGGGCGACCCTGCGCAGGGAGCGGTGCTGCTGGCCAAGCACCAGTCGGCCTATGAGACGCTGCTCATGCCCGCGCTCCTGCATCGGCCACTGGCCTATGTGTTCAAGAAGGAGCTGCTGAGCATTCCGTTCTTCGGCTGGTCGCTGGCCAGCCTGGACATGGTCCACATCGACCGCGGCCACCCGGCGCGCGCCTTCGTCAAGATGCTGCAAATGGGCCAGCAGCTGCTGGCGCGCGGGCACTGGGTCATCATCTTCCCGGAGGGCACGCGCGTGGCGCGCGGCCAGCAGGGCAAATACATGGCCGGCGGCGCGCAGCTGGCCATCAAGGCGGGCGTGCCGGTGATCCCGGTGGCGGTGACCTCGGCGCGCGTGTGGCCGCCCAAGGCCTTCATCAAGCGCGCCGGCATCGTCGACGTGTCGATCGGCCAGCCCATTGCCACCACCGGGCGCAAGCCCGATGAGCTGATGCGCGAGGTGCAGCAGTGGATCGAGGCCGAAATGCACCGCCTGGATCCCGACGCCTACGCGCACGCGGCGCCGGACGCGCCGCAGCCATGAATGGCGCCGTCGCCGCGTTCCTGCACCCACGCGCCAACCGTGAGCTGCAGCTGGGCGACACGCGCGTGGCCTATGTGTTCGAGCGCGCGCGCCGGCGCAGCATCGGCCTGAGCGTCGGCCCCGAGGGGCTTGCGGTGCGCGCACCCGCCTGGGCCACGCAGGCGCAGGTGGCGCAGGTGCTGAACGACAAAGCCGGCTGGATCGTGCGCAAGCTGGCTGAGCAACGCGAGCGCGCGCAGCAGCAACAGGTCGGCCGCATTGCCTGGCAAGACGGCGCGCAGCTGCCCTATCTGGGCGCTCTGCTGACATTGCGCCTGGACGCCGGCCTGCATCCGGGCACCGCCAGGCTGGTCGATGACGAGGCAGCCCCCACGTTGCTGCTGCGCCTGCCGCCGCAGGCCGAACCCGCGCAGCTGCGCGCGGCAGTCCACGCCTGGTGGCGGCGCCAGGCGCTGGCGCACTACGGCGAGCGCATCGCGCACTACGCGCCGCAACTCGGCGTGCACTGCCAGCGCCTGCTGCTGACCCAGGCGCGCACCCGCTGGGGCAGCGCCAGCGCGGACGGCACCATCCGCCTGAACACCCGCCTGCTGCACTACCCGCAGGCCATCATCGACTACGTCGTGGTGCACGAGCTGGCGCACCTGCGCCACATGGATCACAGCCCGCGCTTCTGGGCCGTCGTTGCCAGCGTGCTGCCCGATCACCAGCAGCTGCGGCGCCAGCTGCGCGCCCAGCCGGCGCCGTTGTGGGGCGATGTGTAATTCCATTTCCATATCAACCGATTACTTTGTCGGCTTCGCTTGTCGTGCTACAGCACTGTCTGCGCTTCACCTTCGCGTACTCGATCGATATAGAAACGGAATAAGCGAACACTTACATGCGCGACGCTCAGAGTCACACAATGGATTGCACTGGGGCTCACCCCAGGGAGACACAGCAATGATTGCCAATATTCCCAACATCCCTCCAGCAGACGGTTATGCCGGCGACGTGCCGCCCGAGCTGGCCTGGCAATGGGTGCAGGCCGGACAGGCCGTGCTGGTCGACGTGCGCACCGACGCTGAGCGCGCCTGGGTCGGCAGCGTCCCCGGCGCGCTGCCGATTGCCTGGAAACAGTGGCCGGCGATGGAGGTCAACCCCGACTTCGACGCGCAACTGCAAGCCGCCGTACCCGCAGGCACCAAGGTCGTGCTGCTGTGCCGCAGCGGAGTGCGCTCCATCGCCGCCGCGCGCCGCGCCGCCGCGCTGGGCCTGCAGGCCTACAACATCCTTGAAGGCTTCGAAGGCAGCCTGGACGGCAGCCGCCAGCGCGGCAAGCTGGGCGGCTGGCGCTGGCGCGGCCTGCCGTGGGAGCAGGGCTGAGTCTGAGTGATTGTTGCGCCGCCATAGGAGGCCAGCCCCTGGCCGATGAAACGTCAGCCAGGGGCGCGGCGTGCCGGTCGCAGCGACGCTTTTATTTGGCCAGCGGCGGGATGCGCAGCTTCTGCCCCGGATAGATCTTGTCCGGGTGCGTCAGCATGGGCTTGTTGGCTTCGAAGATCACCGGGTACTTGTTGGCGTCGCCGTAGAACTTCTTGGCAATGGCGCTGAGCGTGTCGCCGCGCACCACGTCGTGGTACTGCGCCTCGGGCTCGGGGTTGGTGACGCTCATCTGGTTGTCCACGCTGGTCACGCTGGCCACGTTGCCGCAGCACAGCGTCACCTTCTCCTTGGCCGCCTGCGTGGGCGCGACGCCGGTGACGGTGACCTTGCCCTCGGGGCCTTCGAAGGCGACGTTGACCTCGCTCACGCCCAGGTTCTGTGCGTTGATGTAGTTGGCAATGGCGCTGCCGGCCTTGGCGTTGAGGTCGGCCTGGCTGGGCGCGGCGGCCTCGGCGGCCTGCGCGGGGGCGCCGCCAAACAGCTTTTCACCGGCTTCCTTGATGAAACTGAACAAACCCATGGTGTTGGCTCCTGTCGTGTGGTGGAAGAAACAATGCACCTGACAATGTAACGGCGTGGCGGCGCGCATGCGGGGTAATCACGAAGATTGACATTTCGTCGCCTGCGCGTCAAAGCCATGGCCCAGCAGGCGCAACCGCAGTCATAATGCGGCGCCATGAGTTTTCTGGCCATCGACGTCGGCAACACCCGCCTGAAATGGGCTCTGTTCGACGCACCGCGCCCCGGTGCCCGGCTGCTGGAGCAGGGGGTGGAGTTCCTGGAGCACATCGACCGCCTGGCAGAAGGCGCCTGGGCGGATCTGCCCGCGCCCACGGCCATGCTGGGCTGCGTGGTGGCGGGCGATGCGGTCAAGCACCGCGTGGCCGAGCAGATGGAGCTGTGGGACGTGCCCGCCAGCTGGGTCGTCCCCAGCAGCGAGGAAGCGGGCGTGGTCAACGGCTACGATCACCCGATGCGCCTGGGCGCCGACCGCTGGGTGGCGATGATCGGTGCGCGCCACCACATGCTGGCCCAGGGGCCGGCGCGCCCGCTGGTGCTGGTGATGGTGGGCACGGCCGTGACGGTGGAGGCCATCGACACCGAGGGACGCTTTCTGGGCGGCCTGATCCTGCCGGGCCACGGCATCATGCTGCGCGCGCTGGAGTCGGGCACCGCCGGCCTGCACGTGCCCACGGGCGAGGTCTGCCCCTTCCCGACCAACACCAGCGACGCGCTGACCAGTGGCGGCACCTATGCGATTGCCGGCGCGGTCGAGCGCATGGTGCAACACCTGAAGATGCACTGCGGCCAGGAGCCGGTGTGCATCATGACCGGCGGTGCCGGCTGGAAGATGATGCCCAGCATGGCGCGCCCGTTCGAGCTGGTGGAGAACCTGATCTTCGAAGGCCTGCTGGAGATTGCCGCGCGGCGCTTTGCAGCGTAAGCGTGCGCCCTGCGGCAGCCGGCCGGTTGTTGCTTGTTGACACGGCTGCAGGGGGCATGGAAATGCCTGCATGGGATAATTCCATGCTTTTCCGCTCTGCTGCTCCCACGACATGATCCTAGTTACCGGTGGCGCCGGCTTCATCGGCGCCAACTTCGTTCTTGACTGGCTGGAACACGGCGACGAGCCGGTTCTCAACCTCGACAAGCTCACCTACGCCGGCAACCTGCACAACCTGGACAGCCTGCAGGGCGACGCGCGCCACGTCTTCGTGCAGGGCGACATCGGCGACCGCGCGCTGCTCGACCGCCTGCTGGCCGAGTACCAGCCGCGCGCCATCGTCAACTTCGCGGCCGAAAGCCATGTGGACCGCTCCATCCACGGCCCCGAGGACTTCATCCAGACCAACGTCGTCGGCACCTTCAGGCTGCTGGAGGCGGTGCGCCACTACTGGAGCGCGCTGCCGGCAGGCGGCAAGGCGGCCTTTCGCTTCCTGCACGTCAGCACCGACGAGGTCTACGGCACGCTGGCGCCCGAGGATCCGGCCTTCACCGAAGAGCACCGCACCGAGCCCAACAGCCCCTACAGCGCCAGCAAGGCCGCCAGCGACCACCTGGTGCGCGCCTGGCACCACACCTACGGCCTGCCGGTGCTGACCACCAACTGCAGCAACAACTACGGGCCGCTGCACTTTCCCGAGAAGCTCATCCCGCTGGTCATCGTCAACGCACTGGCCGGAAAACCGCTGCCCGTCTATGGCGACGGCATGCAGGTGCGCGACTGGCTGTACGTGGCAGACCACTGCAGCGCCATCCGCCGCGTGCTGCAGGCGGGCGAGCCCGGACAGGTCTACAACGTCGGCGGCTGGAACGAAAAGCCCAACATTGACATCGTCAAGACCGTCTGCGCGCTGCTCGACGAACTGCGCCCGCGTGCCGACGGCGCCAGCTACGCCGGGCAAATCACCTACGTCACCGACCGCCCCGGCCACGACCGCCGCTACGCCATCGACGCGCGCAAGATCGAGCGCGAACTGGGTTGGAAACCGGCCGAGACCTTCGAGACCGGCATCCGCAAGACCGTGCAGTGGTATTTGGACAATCCCGAATGGGTGACCAACGTGCAAAGCGGCGCCTACCGCGAATGGGTGGCCAAGCAGTATGCGGACTGAGCGGGGCGCCTTCTCCCTCCCCCTGGTTTTCCTCCCTCCCCCTCTGGGGGAGGGTTGGGGTGGGGGCCAGCGACGCTGGACGAATCATGTGTTTGCTGCGGTGCCGGCCGCCCCCATCCCTGCCTCGGTGCTGGCGGCGAGACGCCGCCGCTCTTCGGGCCGTCCAGCTCCGCACTGGCGGAACTGGAGCCGCGGCCCTCAGCCCCAGCGGGGGAAGGAGTAAAGCCAGCTACCGATGAACATCCTCCTCCTAGGCAAAAACGGCCAGCTCGGCTGGGAACTGCAGCGCAGCCTGGTGCCGCTGGGTGCTGTCACCGCGCTCGGCCATGCCGAGGCCGACTTGGCCCAGCCCGGGCAGGTCGCCGCGCTGGTGCGTGCGCAGCGGCCCGACGTGATCGTCAACGCTGCCGCCTGGACGGCCGTCGACCAGGCCGAAAGCGAGCAGGACGCCGCCCGCCTGGTCAACGCCATCACTCCCGCCGCCATCGCGCACGAAGCCGCCCGCCTTGGCGCGCTGCTGGTGCACTACAGCACCGACTACGTCTTTGACGGCAGCGGCGAGCGCCCCTGGCGCGAAGAAGACACGCCCGCGCCGCTGTCCGTCTACGGCGCCACCAAGCTGGAGGGCGAGCAGGCCATCCAGCAGTCCGGCTGCCGCCACCTCATCCTGCGCACCAGCTGGGTCTACGCCGCGCGCGGCGGCAACTTTGCCAAGACCATGCTGCGCTTAGGCAGCGAGCGCGAACGCCTCACCGTAATCGATGACCAGTGGGGCGCGCCCACCGGCGCCGAGCTGCTGGCCGACGTGACCGCCCACGCCATCCGCCACCTGCGCCACCATCCCGAGGCCGCGGGCCTGTACCACTGCGCCGCCGCCGGCGCCACCACCTGGCACGCCTACGCAAGCCACGTGATCGACCAGGCCCGGTGCCTGCGCCCCGACCTGCCGATCAAGGCCGCCGACGTCGCCCCCGTGCCCAGCAGCGCCTTTGCCACCGCCGCCCGCCGCCCGCACAACTCGCGCCTCGATTGCAGCAAGCTGCAGGCCGCCTTCGGCCTGACGCTGCCGCCGTGGCAGCAGGGCGTGGAGCGCATGCTGGCGGAAATTCTGTGAACCCCATTTCTCTTAGAGCGTGTTTACGATCTTTCCATGATGCCCGCAATGCAGCAAAAAGTCGCAATCGAGGCGCGCGCCGCAGGCCATGCTGGTGGCCTGGACAAGGTGCGCAACGCTGAGTGCGGCTTTTTGCTGCATTGCCCGAAGGGTTGCCCCGCAAAAGCAGCGTCTGCGGCGCAAGCAAATACTCGCCGGGCCACCAGCCCGGCTGCGCTTTGCGCCATAGCAGCCACCGCCTTTGCGGGGCAACGGGCACTATGAAAAAATCGTAAACACGCTCTTATCCACGATGAACCAATTCGCCGAAACCCAACCCATACCGCTGCCGCGCGACGATGACGAGATCGACCTGCTGGAGTTGCTCGTCGTCATCGCAGAAAACCTCAAGCTGCTGATCCTTGGCCCGCTGGTCGCCGGCGCGCTGGCGCTGGGCGTGGCCTATCTGCTGGAGCCGACGTATGAGAGCGTGTCGGTTCTGCAGACCGGCAAGACCAGCCCGCAGCTGGTGGCCAGCCTGGCGCGATCGGCCGACGTGCTGGCCGCCGTGGCTCAGGAGCTGAAGGTGACGCCCGAGGCCACGCATTCGCAGCGTCTCAAGACCATGCAAACCAGGGTGTCGCCCGCCGTTGGCCGCCAGGACAACCTGGTGACGCTGACCACGCGCGCCTCCACGCCAGAGCAGGCGCAGAAGCTCAACCAGGCCGTGTGGCAGCACGTCTATCCGTTGACGCTGCCCTTGCCTGCCGATGCGCACCGCATCGAGGCCCAGATCAAGGCCTTGCAAGAGGCCCTGGAAACCGGGACGGAGCTGGAGCAAGCGACGGCCAAGCGGCTGGAAGCGGGCCAGATTTCAGAGGGCACGGCCCGTCTGTACGCCGACGTGACAAGCGCCAACGCCCAGCGCGTGCGCTCAATCGCAGACCTGCAAACCCAGCTGGAAGGCCTGACGGAGGCCAATCTGGTGCAGCAGCCCACGCTGCCCGACATGCCCGCCAAACCCAAGAAAGCGTTGATCGCGATCATCGCCGCGCTGGCCGCAGGAATGCTGCTGCTGGTGTTTGTCTTTGTCCGCCAGGCGTTTCGCGCCGCCAGCAGCAACCCCGAGCAGGCCGGCACCCTGCGCCGGCTGCGCGCTGCGCTGGGGTTGAGGGGGTGATGGCCGCTGGGGCGGTGTGCTGCTTGAATTTTGTCATCCGGAATTCTTAGGGAAATCCTGCAAAACCTCCCCGTCTGTCTGGTAGGTGTCAGCCACCGCTGGCATTCTCCTCATCCATGAAGCAAACCAACCTCGCCCTGAACCTGAGCACGCGCAAGACGCGCAAGCAAGTCTTCCTCGAACAGATGGAGCAGGTCGTGCCCTGGCAAGACTTGGTACAGCTGATCGCCCCGTACTACCCCGAAGGCAGGAATGGT
>NZ_BAABBP010000015.1:0-74803 GCF_039538025.1 Comamonas faecalis | reverse complement strand
TAGTCGGCTCGATGCTCCTGCACCATGCGCACGGCGCGCTCGCGGACCTCGGGTGAGAACTTGTTTGACTTGGTCATAGCTCCATCTTCTCAAGTGTTGGAGCCTCCTCAAAACCCGGGGCGGTTCAGCCTGCTGACACCTACCAAACAGAGGGGGAGGTTTTGCAGGATTTCCTTAACGCTATTTTGGCGGTGCGAACATACTCAGAACGGCGTCAATCGAGACGTGCGACGCAGCCCAGACTGGGTGTCTGGACAAGGAGCGCAACGAAGAGTGGCGCCGTTCTGAGTATGTTCCCTTCGGGTTGCGATCAAAAGGGCCATCGCCGGCGTTGCCAGCCTTGCCAAGGGTGGCACCTTGGCTGCGGCTGGCGCCGCCGGCGATGGCCCTTTTGATCACAACGCATCCGTCAAAAATAGCGTTAACAGGCCCTAGCACGCAGCCGCCAGATAGGTGCAGGTGCAGCCCCATAGGGCCATCAGCGGCCCAGCCATACGTGCCAGCGGCCAGCAGGTGTCAGCGGCGCAGCAGGTCGAAGAAGCTGGCGTGCGCGCCGTCGAGCGCGCTGGCGCTGCGCTGCTGGGCCGGCGTGTCGGTGCCGACGAACAGGCAGTCGTACAGCCGCTCGCCGGTGGCGCCCAGCCAGGACAGCAAGGCCGCGACGGCGATGATTTTGGTGAGCAGCATGGTTTGTCTCCTTGTCTATGTATGGATGTGCTCGGCCCGGAAAAACATCAGAAGTTGGGTGCTTCCACCCCGCCGTCGACACCCAAAATCTTTCCGGTGATCCAGCCCGCCGCCGGCGAGCACAGGAACAGCGCTGCGGCGGCGATGTCCTCGGGCTGGCCCAGCCGCCCCAGCGGCGTGCTGCGCTCCATGCGCTCCTTGCGCTCGGGCGTGAGAAACGGCGCCAGCGCGTCGGTCATGATGGTTCCCGGCTCGATGGCGTTGACGCGGATCTCGGGGCCGTAGTCCTGCGCCAGGTTGCGCGTGAGCTGGTTGAGCGCGGCCTTGGCCGCGCCGTAGGCGCTGAACTGCTTTTGTGCGTAGCGCGCCGCCACCGAGCTGATGTTGACCACCGCGCCGCCGCCGGCCGCGCGCATCGCGGGTACGCATTTCTGCGTCATCAGATAGGCCGGGGTCACGTTCCAGACCAGCGCGTCGCTGAACTCGGCGCCGCTCATCTTCAAAGGGTGGTTGGGGCCGGTGCCGCCGGCGTTGTTGACCAGCAGGGTGAGCCGGCCCAGCTCGGCCACCGTGCGCGTGACCAGGGCGTCCATCGTCGCTTCGTCGCTGATGTCGCCGGCCACGGTGATGGCGCGCCGGCCCAGCGCGGCGGCTTCGCCGGCGACCGCGTCCAGGTCGGCCTGGGTGCGCGCGGTCAGCGCCAGGTCGGCGCCGGCGTGCGCCAGCGCCAGCGCGCAGGCGCGGCCGATGCCCTTGCCGGCGCCGGTCACGATGGCCACCTGGCCCTGGAGGGAGAACGAGGGAAAAGTCATGGATGTGTTCCGTGGGAGGGTTCAGGGGGTCAAGGCGGCGCGCAGCATCTGCTCG
Organism: Comamonas faecalis; assembly: GCF_039538025.1. Classification (NCBI taxonomy): domain Bacteria; kingdom Pseudomonadati; phylum Pseudomonadota; class Betaproteobacteria; order Burkholderiales; family Comamonadaceae; genus Comamonas; species Comamonas faecalis. The sequence goes on along the minus strand of NZ_BAABBP010000015.1, from coordinate 73,249 downwards.
AAGGCCGGGGTGTAGGGCGGCAACATGCCCCATTCGCGGCGCGGGTCGTGGTGGCCGGCGCGGTAGACCGAGCGCTGGTGGCTGAATTCCAGAAAACCCTCGCGCCCGTGGTAGTGGCCCATGCCCGATGCGCCCACGCCGCCGAACGGCGCGTCGTGCAGCGCGGGGTGCATGGTCACGTCGTTGATCGACACGCCGCCCGACAGCGTGTGGTCCAGCACCCACTGCTGCTCGGCCGCGTCCTGGCCGAAGTAGTACAGCGCCAGCGGCCGCTCGTCCTGGTTGAGCGCCTCCACTGCCTCGGCGATGTCGTCGAAGCCGCGCAGCACCATGGCCGGGCCGAAGATCTCGTGCCGGGCAATCGCGCTGTCCGCGGCGGGATCGATCACCAGGCGCAGCGGCATGCGGCGCTGGGCGGCGTTGCCACCTGCGGGCGCGTCGCCGGCGGTCACCACGCGCGCGCCGCGCGCGCTGGCGTCGGCCACGTAGGACTCGACGCGGGCGAAGTGCTGGTCGTTGATCACCGGCGTCACGTCGGCGTTGGCGGCCAGGTCGGGGTAGAGGCCGGCGTAGAACTCCTGCAGCGCGGCGGCCAGCGCGTCCAGCTGGCTGCGGTGCACCCAGACGGTGTCGGGCGCGACGCACAGCTGGCCCGAATTCAGGCTCTTGCCCACGGCAATGCGCTCGGCGGCGTCGCGGATGTCGGCGCTGCGCCCGATCAGCACCGGCGACTTGCCGCCCAGCTCCAGCGTCACCGGCACCAGGTTGCTGGATGCGGCCTGCATGACTTTCTTGCCGACGGCGGTGGAGCCCGTGAACACCAGGTGGTTCCAAGGCTGGGCCGAGAAGTCGGCAGCGACGGCGGCGTCGCCGGTCACGACGGCGACCACGGCCGGATCCAGGCATTCGCGCACCGCATCGGCCAGCGCCTGCGCGGTGCGTGGCGCCACTTCGGACGGCTTGAGCACCGCACGGTTGCCCGCCGCCAGCGCGCTGGCCAGCGGCGACAGCAGGGTGAACACAGGTGCGTTCCAGGTGCCGATGATGCCGACCACGCCCTTGGGCTGGAAGCGCACCCAGGCGGTTGCGCCAAAGTTGTCGAACGGCGCGACCGCGGGGCGCGCCTCGTCGCCCATCCAGCCGGCCAGGTGGTCGCGCGCATGCTTGAGCGAGGACAGCGAGCCCAGCACGTCGTTCATCAGGGAAAATACCGACGAGCGCCCGCCAAAGTCCTGGCCCATGGCGTCACACAGGCGGTCGGCGTGCGCGAGCAGCATGTCGATCACGGCCTGCAGGCGTTGCTGGCGCACCGCGGCGGGCACGGGGCCTTCGGCGCGGAACGCCTGTTGCTGGGCCGCCAGCAGCGGTGCGGCGAGAGAGGTGGCAGAAGCCATGCAATGTCTCCTTCGATTGCTTTTGCCGCTACGGTAACCGGGGCCAGGGGTTTGCCCATCGTCCGAAAAGACGATGCCGCCAAGGCGGCGCGCCCAGACCATTGCGCCATGGCTCCATACACCCCCCCCGTCGTCAATTGGCGTACGCACCTGACGCTGCTGCTGCTGGCGTTGGTCTACATCTTCTCCTACATCGACCGCCAGGTGATCGCGGTGTTGATCGAGCCCATCAAGCACGATTTCAACGCCACCGACACCGAGATGGGCCTGCTCAGCGGCCTGGCCTTCGGCCTGCTCTATGCGGTGCTGGGCGTGCCGGTGGGCAAGCTCGCCGACAAATACAACCGGCGCAACATCGTCGCCATCTGCTGCGGCCTGTGGAGTCTGGCGACGCTGGCCTGCGGCATCGCCGCGCAGTTCTGGCAGCTGCTGCTCGCGCGCATGTCGGTGGCGGTGGGCGAGGCCGGCGGCATGGCGCCGTCGATCTCGGCCGTCTCCGACCTCTACCCCAAGGAGCGGCGCTCGCTGGTCATCAGCCTGTTCATGATGGGGCCGCACCTGGGCGTGCTCATCGGCCTGGCGCTGGGGGCCTGGATCGCCCAGGAATACGGCTGGCGCCACACCTTCGTCTTCTTTGGCGTGCCGGGCATGGTGCTGGCGCTGCTGGTCTGGCTGCTGGGCAAGGAGCCGCGCCGCGGCGCTTTTGACGACGCCCAGGCGCAGGCGCTGGCGCAGCAAGAGGCGCTGGCGCACAAGAACGAATCACTGTGGCGCGAGGTGCTGCGCCTGCTCAAGGTCAAGGCGTTTCGCCGCCTGGCGCTGGCCTGCGGCCTGGCCGGCCTGGCCGGCTATGGCTATGGCGTGTGGACGCCGAGCTTTCTGGTGCGCACGCACGAGCTGACGCTGGCCCACGCCGGCCTGCTGTTTGGCGTGGCCAGCGGCGTGGGCGCGGTGTTTGGCGCGCTGTTCTCGGGCTGGCTGTGCGACCGGCTGATGCGCCGCGACGAGCGCTGGCAGCTGGGCCTGCCGGCGCTGGGCGTCTTGCTGGGCCTGCCGTGCACGCTGGCATTCATTTTGTGGCCCGCCGGCGGCCACTGGATGCTGGGCAGCCTGCGCGTGCCCCATGCGCTGGCCTTCGCGCCGCTGGCGGCCTTCTTCACCAGCTGGTGGCCGTCGCTGTCGTACAGCGCCGTGAGCCAGATGGTGCGCGCCAGCGAACGCGCCGTCGCCGCCGCCTTGCTCAACTTCTTCCTGACGCTGCTGGGCAGCGGCTTTGGCCCCTTCGTCACCGGCCTGCTCAGCGACGCGCTGCTGCCCAGCCTGGGCGGCGACGAGGCGCTGCGCTGGGCGCTGGCCATCGTCATCGCGCTGATGCTGCCTTCGGGCCTGTGGATGCTGGGCGCCATGCGCCCCTTCATCGCCCAGCGCAAGGCCCTGGCGGGCGTGGCCCATCCTGCTTGAACGGACACCACAAACCATGAACGATACGCAAACGACCCCGGTCGTCCTCATCACCGGCGCCAGCCGCGGCATTGGCGCGGCAACGGCGGTGGCCTTTGGCCGCGCCGGCTGGCGCGTGGCCATCACCGCGCGCACCCAGGTCGAGGGCCAGCAGCTCGGCCACCAGCTGCGCCGCCCCGACGGCGGGCTGCTGGCCGGCAGCCTGGCGACGACGGCGCAGGCCGTGCGGGACGTGGGCGCCGAGGTGTTCACCCACGCGATGGACCTGATGGACGGCGCGTCGCTGGATGCGGCGCTGGACGCGGTGCTGGCGCACTATGGCCGCGTCGACCTGCTGATCAACAACGCCGTCTACCAGGACCGCGAGATGAACGCGCTGCTGCTGGAGCTGGAAGACGACATGCTCGAACGCACGCTGCAGGGCAACGTGCTGGCGCCGTTTCGCCTCACGCGCAGGCTGCTGCCGCACATGCTGGCGCAGGGCGGCGGGCAGGTCATCAACGTGTGCTCGGGCGCCGGCCAGTACGACCCGCCGCTGCCGGCCGACCAGGGCGGCTGGGGCTTTGCCTACGGCGCCTCCAAGGCCGGGCTGATCCGCCTGGCCGGCTGCATCAACCGCGAGCTTGGCAAGCAGGGGCTGCACGCCTTCAGCGTCAACCCCGGCGTGGTCTCGACCGAGGCGGTCACTGCCACACTGGGCGACGGTGGCATGCTGGCGCAGCGCTACGGAGCGGTCACGCCCGAGGCGATCGCGCAGGCCCTGCTGTGGCTGGCCACCAGTGCCGACGCACGCGCCTGGGCCCGCGGCAAGGGCATGCTGGACCTGCAGACGCTGGCGCGCGAGCAGGGCTTTGCGCCGGCGTTCGTCCCTGCCGGCGTGTCGGGATCATCGTCCAAACAGGGTATGTGAGAACCCGCTTTCACACGCAAGATCAGCGTTACCCCCACCTCTACCTTTCACACACAAGGAGATAACCGACATGGCAACCACCAAGGAGTACCGGCTGGGAGAATTCACCTTCCCGCGCGGCTGGTTCATGATCGCCGAGGCGAGCGAAATCGACAGCTACAAGCCCCAGCAGATCCGCTACTTCGGCCACGACTTCGTGCTCTACCGCGGACGCGAGAGCGGCAAGCCGGTGCTGCTGGACGGCTACTGCTGCCACATGCAAAACCCGCTGGGCGCGAAGAACACCACCAGCTACGTGGTGCGTGACAACGGTGGCACCAACATCGAGGGCGACAACATCCGCTGCCCCTACCACGCCTGGCGCTTCGGCCCCGACGGCAAGTGCAACGAAATCCCCTATAGCACCGACCCCATTCCCGAGAATGCGCGCATCAAGGCGTGGACCGTGGTCGAGTCGCTGGGCGCCATCTGGATGTGGTACGACCCCGAGGGCGGCGAGCCCGAGTGGGACGCGCCGTCGCTGCCCGAGTGGGACGACCCGGCCTGGGTGCGCCCCAAGTACGACCACGTCGGCCTGCTGAACCAGCACCCGCAGGAAGTCGTCGACAACATCTGCGACTACGCCCACCTGGGGCCCATCCACGGCTCGACGGTCGACCGCTACGAGAACGAGTTCATCGGCCACAAGGCAATCCAGCGCCAGTGCGGCGGCCACCGCACGCTGGTGGCGCAAGACGGCACGCGCTCGATCCTGCACACCATCACCACCTACCACGGCCCGGGAGTGCTGATCTCCGACCTGACCGGCCTGTACGACGCCACGCTGCTGATCTTCCACACCCCGGTCGAAGACGGCCAGATCCGCATCTGGCACTCGCTGATCGTCAAGTCGCCCGGCGGCCACGCCAAGGCCACGGTCACCGACGCCGTCACCGCCGCGCAGTTCCAGGAGGCGTCGATGCTGTCGTTTGCCCAGGACTTCGAGGCCTGGAGCGTCAAGGAAGCCTGCGTCAACGGCATGTTCGTGCCGCAGGACGGCCCCTTCCACAAGGCCCGTATCTGGTACAAGCAGTTCTTCAACCCGCGCGCCAAGAAGGCCGAGTACCTGGAGCGCTGCGAAGGCCTGTACGTGCCCAAGGGCGTGACGCCCTACACCGAGCCGGAGACGGCGTAAGCGGTATCCACGGGTCTGCGCCTGGCGCGGGCCTGGCCGGGAGGTGGTGGTTGCGAGCCCCGCGTCCCGGTGATGAATTTCCAAGGGTTGGCGGCATGTCCCATCGGGCATGCCGTTTTTTTTTGAGCGTGTTCACGATCGCCGGCCGGTGGCTGGCATCCATCGCGGCGAGGGTGCCGTTCCCACCGGACACGGGATTTTTGCCGTGGGAGCGCGCGGCGCCTTCGCCGCGATCGACGCTCCGTCAGGGCCTGCGGTGGCTGACCCGGGTGGCCAGGAACAGTGACGCGCCGCTCTCGCAGACGGTGCGGTACAGCAGGGGCAGGGCACCGCGCAGCGGCCGGGCTGCCAGGCTTTGCACCAGTTGCTGCGCATCCTCGAACCACCATTCGAGTACCGCGTCCCAGTCGTGGCCGGGCGGGCGCCCGGGCTCGACGATGTTGAGCCGGCTGGCGCGCACCGCGCTCCAGGGCTGCGGCGCCAGGGGCAGCGCGCGCTCGAAGTCCTCGGCCGCGACGCGGTCGCGCCGCTTCAGGAAGGCGGTGAGCACGGCGGCGCAGCCGGCGGTGCCGCCGCTGCCGCCGTGCAGCACCTGCTCGCGCGCGACCAGCGCGCATTCGCGCACGTAGCGGTCGAACACGCGTGGCTCGTCGGGGCGCATCGTGGCCAGCGTCTCCGGGTCGCTCCAGATGGCGTCGGCGCTGGCGCGGTCGCGCAGCGCCATCAGGTTGACGCCGTCAAAGCCGCTGCTGCAACCGTCGGGCAGCGCGTCCAGCAGGCGGGTGCACTGCGCCACGCTGCGCACCCGCTGCTGCACGTTGGTGCAATTGCGCCCCAGCGCCGAATGCTCGCGCCAGGCGGCCGCGAAGTCCTCGGGCGCCAGGCGCGGGTTGCGCCGCGCCAGGTAAATCATCTTCCAGAGGGTGCCGTCGTCGTGCATGGTGGTGATGGGAGCGTTGCGGGCGGCGCGCGCCTCAGGTGCAAGAGCGCGGCACGGCCGCCGCTTGCTGCAGCAGCGCCTGGCGCAGCGCCGGGTAGGCGGGCAGCGCGCGGGCAAAGGCCAGCGCGCCGGGCACCAGCATGCCGATCATCGCCATCAGCGCAAAGCGCAGGCCGTCGCCGGCAAGGCCGGTGTCCAGGCGGTCGCTGAGCCAGCCCGTCAGGATGGGCCCCAGACCGCTGCCGACGACCGAGCCGACCAGCATGATGACCGCGTGCGCCGTGGCGCGGCGCTGCGCCGGCACGACGAAACTGAGCGCCGCGTAGACCGGCGCGGCCCACCAGACGACGAAGAAGGCGTAGACCAGCAGCAGGGCGCTTGCCACCCAGACGCTGCCCACGGGCATGGCCAGGTAGGCCAGGCCGCAGGGCAGCGCCAGCACCATGCCCAGCAGCGGCACGCCCAATTGCCAGCGCTGGTCGCGCCGGCACATCCAGTCGGTGAAATGGCCGGACCACAGCGCGCCGGTGATCGAGGCCAGAGCCGCTGCGCCCGAGATCCAGCCCGCCGCCTGCAGCGACAGCCCGTGGCGGCGGATCAAGAGGGCGGTGTTCCACGCGCCGAAGCTGTAGGCCGCCAGCAGCGTGAAGCCCGAGCCCAGGATGAGCCACAGCGCGACGCGGTTGCGCGCCAGCTCGCGCAGTGCGCCATGGCGTTGTTGGGCCGCGCCCTGCGCGCGCAGCGCGTGCACCGGTTCGCGCACGGTCGCGTACAGCAGCGCGACGAACAGCAGCGCGCTGGCGCCGATCACCGCCATCGTGACGCGCCAGCCGTAGTGCTGCGCCAGCCAGGCGCCCAGCACCAGCGACAGCAGCGCGCCGACGCTGGCGCCGGTGCCGAATACGCTGATGACGCGCGAGCGCCGCTCGGGCGGGTACAGATCGCTGAGCATGGCGATGGAGGCGGGCGCGCCGCCGGCGTCGCTCAGCGCGCTGCCCGCGCGCGAGACCAGCAGGCTCCAGAAGCCCGTGGCCAGCGCGCCGGCCGCGCCCAGCAGCGCGCCGACGCCGCGGCTGAAAACCAGCACGCTGCGCCGCTGGCCGCGGTCGGCCAGCTTGCCCAGTGGAATGCCCAGCAGCACGAAGGTCAGCGAAAAGCCCAGGCCGGTGATCAGGCCGATGGCCAGGTCGCTCAGGCCGAACTCGGCCTTCACCGGCTGCAGCAGCACCGCCAGGATTTGCCGGTCCATGAAGGTCAGCGCCGACAGCAGCGTGAGCAGCCCCAGCGTGTAGCCGCGCCGCAGCGGCGAGGAAGGGGGGTAGGCTGGGGCTTCCTGCATGGCGTGGGGCTGTGCGCTCAACGGGCCTGGTACTCTTTTTTCACCGCGTTCTTGAGCAGCTTGCCCGCCGGGTTGCGCGGCAGCGACTCGTCGCGCAGGTGGATGGTCTGCGGCACCTTGTACGCGGCCAGGCGCGCTGCCACGTGCTCGCGCAGCAGTTGCGCGCTGGTGTCGGCGGCGCCCGCGCGCAGCTGCACGACGGCGACCACGGCCTCGCCGGTCTGCTCGTCGGCCTGGGCAAAGACGACCGCGTCCTCGACGGCGGCGTGCTGCATCAGGCAGGACTCGACCTCGGCGGCGGCGATCTTCTCGCCGTTGCGGTTGATCACGTCCTTGATGCGGTCGACGATGCGCAGAAAGCCGTCGGCGTCGACGCGGCCCACGTCGCCGGTGCGAAACCACCCGTCGCTCATCGCCGCCTCGGTGGCGCGCGGCTGCCTCCAGTAGCCGTCCATCACGGTGACGCCGCGCAGCCAGATCTCGCCGTCCTCGCCCGCGGGCAGCGGCTCGCCGAACACGTCGGCGATGCGCAGCTCCATCAGCGGCGAGACGAAGCCCGCGCACTCGGGGCGCAGCGCGAACAGCCGGCCCGAGGCGCCGGCGCCCACGCCGTTGGTCTCGGTCAGGCCAAAGCCTATGCCCGACAGCGAGCCCGGGCGCGCGGCCAGCGTGTCGTCGATCAGGCGCTGCGACAGGCCGGCGCCGCCAAAGCCCAAGCCCATCAGCGTGCTGCTGGCCTGCGGGTCATGAAACGCCGGCTGGTTCAAGAGCTGCTGCACCATGGTGGGCGCGCCGTTGAACTGGGTGATTTTTTCGCGGCGAATCATCTCCATGGCCTGGGCCGCGTCCCAGCGGTGCAGCAGCACCAGGCGCCGGCCGTGGCGCAGCGAAGCCAGCAGCTGCGCATGCAGGCCGCTGACGTGAAACAGCGGCACGACGGTGAGCGTGGTCGGCGTGAGGCCTGCGGACATGAGCTTTTGCACCGCCTCGGGCGAGGTCATGCCGGCAATCGCACCGATGAAGTCGATGTTGAACAGCGCCTGGCAGACCGCGCGCTGGTTGGACAGCACGCCCTTGGCCTGGGCCGATGCGCCCGAGGTGAACAGGATCAGTGCCGGGTCGGTGGGCGCGAGCTGCGGCGGCGCAAGCCGAGGGCCGCCGGGCGCGACCAGCGTCTGCCAGGCAACACTGCCCGCGTCGCTGTCGACCACGGTGGTGCGGCAGCCCTCTGGCAGCGGGTGGCGCGCCAGGCGGTCGAGGCGATCCTGGTCGCACACCAGCCAGCGCGGCGCGATGTCGGCCAGGCTTGCGCTCAGCTCCTCGCCCAGGCCAAAGCTGTTGAGCGGCGCGGGAATGGCGCCCGCCAGCGCCACGGCGGCAAAGGCCACGGCCCATTCGGGACGGTTGCGCAGCGCAATGGCGACGCGCTCGCCCGGCTGCAGGCCGTGCTCCTGCTGCAGGCGGCCGGCCAGCGCGTCGACCGCGGCGAAGAAGCGGTCGAAGGTCCAGCGGTCTTCGCCATAGACCATGAACTCGCGCGCGCCGTGGGCGCGGCCGGCGTTGATCAGTTCGGGCAGGGTGTGGAACGCGTTCTTGTAGGCGCGCACCGCGTGGCCCAGGTGCTGCACGGTCTCCATCTCGAATGGCGCGCCGGGGGCGGTCAGCTGCGCCTGGGCCTGATGGGCCAGCTGCACCAGCGCCTGTGCGTTGTCTTGGGTGCTCATCGGTCAAACTCCTTTCAGGCCGGCGTAGCGCTGGCGGTGGTAGGGGCCGTCGCCCAGCAGCTGCTGCACGACGCGGGCGCGCTTGAGGAACAGCCCCAGGTCGAATTCGTCGGTTACGCCGATGCCGCCGTGCAGCTGCACCGCCTCGTTGAGCAGCTTCTCGCACAGGTCGCCCGCGCGCGCCTTGGCCAGGCTGGCGAGCAGCGGCAACTCGGCGCTGTTGTCGTCCACCGCGGCGAGCGCGGCGCGCACGCAGCTGTCGAGCAGCTCGACCTCGGTGTACAGCCGCGCGACGCGGTGCTGCAGCGCCTGGAACGAGCCGATCGGCACGTCGAACTGCACGCGCTCCTTGAGGTAGGCGACGGTGCGTTCCAGCACTTCGCGCAGCAGCCCGTGCGCCTCGGCCGCCAGGCAGGCGCGGGCGCAGTCCAGCGCGCGCTCGATGGCGGCGCCGGCGTCGGCCAGCGCCAGGCGCTCTGCCGCAACGGCCTGCAGTTGCACGCGGGCATGGTTGCGGCTGTCGGCCAGGTGCAGCGGCTGGGCCGTGACGCCAGCGGCCTGGGCGTCGACGATGAACAGCGCGGCCTGGTCCTCGCCCTCGGGCTGGGCGGCGACGAGCAGCCAGCGCGCGCCGACGCCGTCGATGACGAACCATTTCTCGCCATCGAGCAGCCAGCCGCCGCCCTGGCGGCGCGCGCGGGTGCGCAGCGGCTGCGGCCAGTGCAGGCGCGATTCGTCCAGCGCCAGCGCCAGGCGCTGGTCGCCGCCGGCCAGCAGCGGCAGCCATTGCGCGCGCTGCGCCTCGTCCTGCAGCTGCAGCAGCAGCTCGGCGGCCAGCACGCTGTGCGAGAGCAGCGGCAGCGCCGCCAGGTGGCGGCCCATCAGCTCGAAGATGGCGCCCAGGCCGGCGTAGCCCATGGCCAGGCCGTCGGCGGCCTCGGGCAGGGCGGCGGCGGGCCAGCCCAGCTCGACGGCCTGCTGCCACAGTTCCTGCGAATAGCCCAGCGGGGCTGCTTCGTCGCGCAGCCTGCGCTGCAGCGCCACCGGGGATTGTTCCGAGAGGAAGTCCTGCGCGCTGTCGCGCAGCATGGTCTGTTCTTCGTTGAGCAAAAAGCCCATGGTGTGTCTCCTTGATCTTCAGCCCGGCAGCCCCAGCACGCGCTTGGCGATGATGTTGAGCTGCACCTCGCTGGTGCCGCCGCCAATGGTGTAGGTCTTGGCCAGCAGCCACTGGCGGCAGATGTCGTGCTCCAGCTGGCTGAAGTCCTCACCGTCCCAGGACAGGCCGTTCAGGCCCATGACCTGCACCAGCAGCTCGTACTTGGCCACCTCCTGCTCGGTCTGAACCAGTTTCATGATGGACGCGGGGCCGCTCACGTCCTGGCGCGCCATGGCCTGGGCCGTCACGCGCTGGTGGGTCAGCGCGAACGCGTGCGCGTCCATCAGCACGCCGGCCAGGCGGTCGCGCCACACGGCGGCCTGCGCGGGGCCGGCCTGCTCCAGATAGGGGCGGGCCACGGCCAGCGCGTCATGCGAGGGCGCGCCGCCCTCGGCGAACTTGGACATGGCGGCGCGCTCGTGCTGCAGCAGCTTCTTGGCCACGGCCCAGCCCTCGCCTTCGGCGCCCACCAGCTGGCGCAGCGGCACGCGCACGTTGTCGAAGAACACCTCGCAAAAACTGGACTTGCCGCTGATCAGCTCGATGGGCTTGACGCTCACGCCCGGCGCGTGCATGTCGATCAGCACGAAGCTGATGCCTTGCTGCTTGCGCGCGCCGGCGTCGGTGCGCACCAGCGCGTACATCCAGTCGGCCTGGTCGCCATACGAGGTCCAGATCTTGGAGCCGTTGACGATGTAGGCCTCGCCTTCGGCGTCGCTCACGCGCCTGGCCGAGGTCTTGAGGCTGGCCAGGTCGGAGCCGGCGTTGGGTTCGGAAAAACCCTGGCACCAGCGCTGCTCGCCGCGCATCATCGGCGGCAGGTGCTCGCGCTTTTGCTCCTCGCTGCCCACTTCGAGCAGCACCGGCCCCAGCATCCACACGCCCAGGTTGTACTGGGGCTGGCGGCAGCCCAGGCGGGCCATTTCCTCTTCGACGATGCGCGCCTGCTTCGGGTTCAGGCCGCCGCCGCCGTATTCCCGGGGCCAGCCGGGCGCGAACCAGCCGCGGTCGCGGCAGCGCTCGAACCACAGGCGCTGGTCGTCGCTGGTGAAGTGCAGCCGCGAGCCGCCCCAGACGATTTCATCGGCGGTGATTGGCCGGCGCATGCTGGCGGGGCAGTTGGCCTGCAGCCACGCGGCGGCTTCGGCGCGAAAGTCCTTGTCTTTGTCACTCATGCTTGTGTCTCCGTATCCGGCGCTTCTCGGGCGCCGGTGGGGCGGGTCAGTTCGAAACAGTGGGCGCCGTCATCGCCCAGCGTGCGCGACACCTGCCCCTGGTGGCGCAGCCAGGACAGGTGGGCCAGTGTCTCGCCAATGGCCATCAGGTCGTCCATGGGGTGGCGGCGCTTGGGGAACTGCACCTGCATCAGCTCCCAGGCGCTGGCGCGCTTCTTCTGGCGCAGGGCGGCGCGCAGCAGATCCAATTGTTGCCGGTGGTGCTCCTGCAGTTCCTGCACGCGCTCGCGCAGTCCGCGAAACACGCCCTGGTGCGAGGGCAGCACCAGCGTGTCGGCGGCCAGCGGGGCCAGGCGCTCCAGCGAGGCCAGCCACAGGCGCAGCGGGTCGGCCTCGGGCTCGACCGGCATGACCAGCACGTTGGAGGTGATGCGCGGCAGCAGCTGGTCGCCGGCGATCAGGATGCGGTCTTGTGCGTCGTACAGGCAGACATGCTCGGGCGAATGGCCCTCGCCGACGATGACCTGCCAGTCGCGTGCGCCGATGCGCAGCCGGTCGCCGTGGCGCAGGCGCACGAAGCTGTCGGGCACGGGCGGCATGAAGGGGTCGCGGCGCAGGCTGGCGAACACGCGCTCGATCTGCTCGCCCGCCATGCCGGCGCGCTGGTAGAAGCGCAGCGTGTGCGCGGGCAGCGGCTCGGGCGGCGGGCCGTAGAAGCCGCGCAGCATGTAGTACTCGCCAAAGCTCATCCACAGCTCGGCGCCAAAGCGCTCGACCATCCACGCGGCCTGGCCGGCGTGGTCGTAGTGGCTGTGGGTGCAGACCAGGCGGCGGATCGGCAGGCCCTGCAGGTGGCGGGCGGCCAGCTGCTCCCAGGTCTGGCGCGTGGCCTCGGTGTGCAGCCCGGTGTCGACGACGGTCCAGCCGTCGCCGTCCTGCAGCAGGTAGACGTTGATGTGGTCCAGCGCGATCGGCATTGCGATGCGCGCCCACAGAATGCCGGGCGCGACCTCGACGACGCTGGCGTCTGCGGCCGGCGGCTCGAACGGGTAGTGCAGCGGCGCGCTGGCGCGCAGGCGCTCGGGGCGCGTGCGCTCGGCAGGGAGGGTGCCTGCCTCAGCCACGCAGCGCCCTTGCAACGGCTTCGTCGGTCAGCGGCACATAGGTCTGGGCCGCGTCGTCGCGCACATACAGCGGGTCTTTCACCAAGGCGGGGTCAAAGCCCTCGCGCTGCAGGTCGACCTTGCGCAGCTTGTAGTTGCCCGTCATGTCGGCCGCCTGCGGCAGGCGCACGAACAGCGGCGCTGCGTAGCGCGGCAGGCGCGCCATGGCCAGCTGCCAGAAGGCGGCGGGGTCGAAGGCGTGGCCGGGCAGAAGCACCACGGCCGCCATGCCGGCGCGGCCGTCGTTGTCCGGCACCTTGACGCCATAGATGGTGAGGGCATGAAGACCAGGATAGTCGCCCAGCACGTCGGCCACTTCGGTGGTCGAGACGTTCTCGCTCTTCCAGCGGAAGGTGTCGCCGATGCGGTCGACGAACCAGCAGTAGCCGTGCTCGTCGCAGCGCAGCAGGTCGCCCGAGGACCACCAGGCGTCGCCTTTCTCAAAGACGTCGCGCAGGATCTTCTTCTCGGTCGCCTCGGCAGAGGTATAGCCCTCGAAGCGCCCGCCGATCGCCTCGGGGTGTTGCACGATCATGCCGATGGCCTCGCCCGGCTCGTTCACCGCGCACAGCTGGTAGCGGCCGTCTTCGCTGCGCGGGTGGCTGCCGCTCTCGACGTCGTAGCGCACCAGGCGCAGGTTGGTCTTGTCCCAGAACGGAATGCGCCCGCACGAGCCCGGCCAGTTGTCCAGGTTCAGCGTGTTGGTGTTCGATTCGGTGGCGCCCCAGCTCTCGACGATCTGGAACTGGTCGCCAAAGCGCGCCGTCCACTGGTGCCACACCTCGGGCGCCATGCCGGTGCCCGAGAGCTTGCGCAGGCTGTGGTTTTTGTCGTCGGGCGTGGGCGGGGCGCTGAGCAGAAAGCGGCAGATCTCGCCGACGTACTGCGCCACCGTGATCTGGTGGCGGCGCACGTCGCTCCAGAACGCGCTGCGGCTGAACTTGCGCCGCACGACGACGCGCGCACCGCCGGCCAGCGCGGTGGAGCCGGCCGACATCGATGCCGCGCCGTGATACAGCGGCAGAAAGCAGTAGAAGCAGTCTTCGGGCGTGATCTCCAGGCTGATGCGCATCACGTCGCCGGCCATCAGCCAGCGGCCGTGGCTGATGTGGGCGGCCTTCGGCAGGCCCGTCGTACCCGAGGTGAAGATGTACAGCGCGGTGTCGCCCGCGGTGATGCCGGCGCGCCAGTCGGCGGGCGGGTCGTCGCAGCTGGCCTGGTCGGCCAGCTGCGCCAGGTTTTGGCTGCACAGGCTGCGCTCGGCGTCGCTGGCCGGGCGCTCGGCGTCGGGCCACAGCCAGTAGCCGATCCCCGCGGGCAGTTCCTGTTCGCTGGCGGCAAAGTTCTTCAGGCATTCCTCACCGACGACGGCGCGCGTGGCGCCGGTGACCTGCAGCGCATGCGCCAGCGGCTTGCCGGTGACGTAGGTGTTGAGGAATGCCACCTTGGCGCCGGCCTTGTTCAGTCCCCACCAGACGAAGAAGAAGTCGGCGCGGTTCTCCATGGCCAGCGCGACGACGTCGCCCGCGCGCACGCCCAGCGCATGCGCCGCGTGCGCCACCTGGTTGACGCGGCGGTTGACTTCTTCGTAGCTGTACTGGCGCTCTGCCTCGACCAGGAAGGGACTGGCGGCAAACTGCCGCGCCTGCTCCTGCAGCCGGTCGCTGATGGTGTAGGGCAGGGACGCGTGGTATCTGGCGCCCGCCTGGCTGCGCAGATCCAGCTTGGCCTGCGTGACCTCGCGGGGTACGGGTTGGGCGGTGTGTTGCATGCTCTGACTCGCTGTGTGGTTGCGGCGCGCGCCTCAGCGCACCGGACGCGGCATGCCCAGGCCGAACTGGGCGATCAGCTCGCGCTGGATCTCGTTGACGCCGCCGCCGAAGGTGTTGATGGTGTTGGCGCGGATCTCGTACTCCAGCTCGCCCATCAGGAAGGCGGCGCTGGAGCCGGCGCGCACCAGGGAGCTCGCGCCGACGATGTCCATCAGCGCGCGCAGGATCTCCAGCACGTTCTCGGTGCCGTAGACCTTGGTGGTCGAGGCCAGCGCAACGTCCATGCCGCCCGCCTCCAGGTCGGCGGCAATGCGGAAGTTGGTGATGCGCATCGCCTCCAGGCGCCGGTAGCAGTCGGCCAGGCTGCGGCGCACCCAGGGCTGGTCGATGGCGCGCCTGCCCTGTTCGTCGCGCGCCTTGGCCCAGGCCAGCACCTTGCTGAAGGGCCCGAACACCTTGTCCGACCACGAGCCCAGGCCCAGGCGCTCGTGGTTGAGCTGCGAGGTGATGAGCTTCCAGCCGCCGTGCAGCTGGCCGACCAGGCGGTTGGCAGGCACCTGCACGTTGTCGTAGTAGGTGGCGGCGGTGACGTTGCCCACGGTCTCGATCAGCGTGTGCGAGAAGCCGGGGGCAGCGGTGTCGGCAATCAGGATGGAGATGCCCTTGTGGCGCGGCAGGTCGGGGCTGGTGCGCACCGCCAGCCAGACATGGTTGGCCGACTCGACGCTCGAAGTCCACAGCTTGTTGCCGTTGACGACGAAATGCCCGGTTTGCAGGTCGCCCTCAAGGCGCGCACTGGTCTTGAGCGTGGCCAGGTCGGAGCCCGCCTGCGGTTCGGAATAGCCGATGGCGAACAGCGTCTCGCCGGCGGCAATGCCGGGCAGGAATTCGGCCTTTTGCTGCGCCGATCCATGCTCCATCAGCGCCGGGCCCACGGTGCTTATGGTGACGAAGGGCAAGGGGGCGCCGGCAATGTTGGCTTCCTCGAAGAAGATCAGCTGCTCGGTGGCCGACAGCCCCTGGCCGCCGTACTCCTTGGGCCAGCCCACGGCCAGCCAGCCGTCGCGGCCCATCTGGCGC
This sequence comes from Comamonas faecalis, assembly GCF_039538025.1. Lineage (NCBI taxonomy): Bacteria > Pseudomonadati > Pseudomonadota > Betaproteobacteria > Burkholderiales > Comamonadaceae > Comamonas > Comamonas faecalis. The sequence goes on along the minus strand of NZ_BAABBP010000015.1, from coordinate 57,958 downwards.
ACGATCTGGCGGTACTCGTCGCCGCCCTCGGCGCCGCGCATGCGCACGCGCAGCTCGGGCGTCATCAGGGCGTTGAAATAGTCGCGCACCTGCAGGCGCAGGCGGTGCTGTTCGGGGGTCAGGTCGACAAACATGGGCTGTGGTCGCTTTCCATTCAATCTTGCTAACTGCTGGGCGGTTTTCACTCCCTCTCCCGCGAAGGGGAGGGGAGTGGGGAATCAGGCCGCGCCCAGGATCAAACCGCTGGTGGGCACGCCGGTGCCGGCGGTGACCAGCACGTTGTGCACGCCGGCCACCTGGTTGACGGCCGTGCCGCGCACCTGGCGCACGCCCTCGGCCACGCCGTTGAAGCCGTGGATGTAGGCCTCGCCCAGCTGGCCGCCGTGGGTGTTGATCGGCAGCTTGCCGCCGCGCGCATGCATGCCTGCGCGCACGAATTCCTTGGCCTCGCCGCGCTTGCAGAAGCCGAACTCTTCGAGCTGGGTCATCACGAAGGGCGTGAAGTGGTCGTAGATCACCGCGGTCTGGAAGTCCTCGGGCGTCAGGCCCGACTGGGCGTACAGCTCCTTGGCGACCACGCCCATCTCCGGCAGGTCGGTGATGTCCTCGCGGAAGAACGAGGTCATGCTCTGCTGGCCCTCGGTAATGCCTTGCGACGCGGCCTTGATGATCACCGGCTTTTGCTTCATGTCGCGGGCGCGCTCGCTGCTGGTGATGACCATGGCCACGGCGCCGTCGCTCTCCTGGCAGCAGTCGAGCAGGTGCAGCGGCTCGGCAATCCACTTGGACGCCTGGTGGTCGGCCAGCGTGATGGGCTTTTGGTAGAAGAAGGCGGCCGGGTTGGTGGCGGCAAAGTCGCGCACCGCGACCGCCACGCGGCCGAAGTCCTCGCTGGTGGCGCCGTAGGTGTGCATGTAGCGGCGGGCAAACATGGCCACCCAGGCGGCCGGTGTGTGAAAGCCGTGCGGCATGTACCAGCCGTAGTTGACGTTCTCGAAGATGGGCGTGTTGCCAAAGCCGTAGCTGCCGGTGCCAAAGCGGTACCAGCTGCGCTCGTTCATCGCGCGAAACACCACCACCGTCTTGGCCACGCCCGTGGCCACGGCCATGGCCGCGTGCAGCACCGGCGCGCAGGCGGCGCCGCCGCCGTGCGGGATCTGCGAGAAGAACTTGACGTTCTTGGCGCCCAGCAGGCGGGCGATCTCGTACTCCGGCACCTTGTCCATGGTGTAGGAGCTGAAGCCTTCGACTTCGCTGGGGTCGATGCCCGCATCGGCCAGCGCGGCCAGCGTGGCCTCCATGGCCAGGCGCAGCTCGGTGCGGCCGGAGTTCTTGGAAAACTCGGTGGCGCCCAGGCCGGCGATGGCCGCGCGCCCGGAAATATTGGGTTCACTCATTGCTTGTCTCTCCTGTGCTGCGGCGTTCAGGCCAGGCCCACGCGCACCGTGCCGGTGACGTGGCTGCCGTACTGGTTCTTGCCCTTGAGGGTCACTTCGACGCTGCGGTCGGCGTCGCGCTTGTCGGTCACGCTGCCGGAAAACGTCATCGTGTCGCCCGGGTAGTTGGGCGCGCCCAGCTTGATCTTCAGGTCGCGCAGCGGCGCGCCCGGGCCACCGGCCCAGCCCTCGACGAAGCGCTGCACCAGGCCGTTGGTGGTCAGGATGTTCATGAACACGTGGGGCGAGCCCAGCTCCTGGGCAGCGTCCTTGTCCATGTGGCCGGGAAAGTAGTCGCGCGTGGCGATGGCGCCGCCCGCGATCAGCTGCACCGTGATCGGCACGGCCAGCGCGGGCAGCTCGTCGCCCACCTTCACGTCGTCGTAGCGGCGCAGCTCAGAGTTCATCTTCGGCGAGGTCATATTTCCATCCCAGGTTGTCGTTGTCGGCCAGCCAGTCGCCCAGGGCGGCCAGGTGGTGCTCGGTGCCGCCCAGCGCGACGGCCAGCGCGCGGCTCCAGTAGAGAAAGCGGTGGATCGGGTAGGTCACGTCCACGCCCATGCCGCCATGCACGTGCTGGGCCATGTGGCCGACGTGGTGGCCGGTGTCGTTGGCCAGCGCGCGCACCGCGTGCGCCTGGGGCGTGGCGCCCAGGCCCGCGTCCAGGCGGTAGACCAGCTGCCAGACGCTGCTGCGCAGCGCCTCCAGCGCGATGTGGCCGTCGGCCATTTTTCCGGCGACCAGCTGGAAGCTGCCGATGGCGCGGTCGAACTGCTTGCGCTCGCTGACGTACTCGACGGTGCGGCGCAGTTGTTGCTGCGTCACGCCCATTTGCAGCGCGGCCAGCGCGGCAATGGCGCGCGGCTCCAGCCAGGCCAGCGCCTCGGGAGCCAGCACGGCGTCGTCGTCCAGCGCCACGGCGCTGCACTGCAGGTCGGCAATCTCCTGGTGATGCTGGCTCTGGCCCGGCGTGCGTGCGACGCCTGCGGCCTGCAGATCCAGCCAGACCAGGCGCGGGCCGTTGGGTGCCTGCGCCACCAGCAGCGCGTGGCCGGCAGCAGCGGCCAGCGGCACCGCCGGGCTGCTGCCCTGCAGCTGCCAGCCGCTGCCCGCGGGCGTGAGTTGCAGCGTGCAACCGGTCGATTGCGCAAGGCCGGCCAGCGACACGGCGGCGACCTTGCCCTCCATCAGCGCGGGCAGGGCGGCCTGCGCGCCGGCGCCGCCAAAGCGCGCCAGCGTGGCGGCGGCCAACTGCTGCTCCCACAGCGGCACCAGCGCCAGCGCGCGGCCCTGCTGCTCCAGCACGGCCATCAGCTCGGTCAGCCCCAGGCCCAGGCCGCCGTGCTCCTCGGGCACGACGATGGTGTGCAGGCCGGCTTCAACGCATTGCTGCCACAGCTGTTGCATGAACGGGGCGCCCGAGGTGTCGTGCGCGCGCAGCTGGTCGTCGCTGCAGAAGTCGGCAAACAGGCTTTGCGCCATGTCGGCAAATGCGCGCTGGTCTTCGGTGAGTTGGAAGTCCATGGCAGGCGTCCTCAGGCGGCGACGGGGCGGAACTGCGGCAGCACCAGCTCGCCGTCGTTGAAGGTGTTGAATTCCACCTTCACGCGCTGGCCGATCTGGATGTCGCCGGGTTTGGCGCCGACGATTTGCGCGATCAGGCGCGTGCCCTCGTCGAGCTCGATCAGGCCCACCGGGTTGGGGTATTCGAACGGCGGCACCTCGGGGTAGTGCATCACGACGAAGGAGTACACCGTGCCCAGGCCGCTGGCCTCGACCGTGTCCCACTCGAAGCTGTGGCAGTGCGGGCACACCGGGCCGGGCGGGTGGCGCAGCGTGTTGCAGCCCTTGCAGCGCTGGATGAGCAGCTTGCCCTCGCGCGCGCCGTCCCAGAAGAAGCGCGTGTCGTCGCTGATGCCGGGCGCCGGGCGCGGGATGGCCTTCGGGGCCGCGGAGGCGTCTGTCTTGGCGGCGGGCTTGACCGGGTTGGCCGGGCGGAACTTGAAGACGCGAAACAGCAGCTCGCCGACCTTCTCGTCCTGGCCGCCCGCGGCCGTGCCGATGGAGAAGTAGGTCATGACCAGCGTGACGAAGTAGCCCGTGCCCAGGCCGGTGGTTTTCTCCTCGCCCACGCTGTCAAGGCGCGTCGTGTAGTACAGCTTTTCGCCCTCGCGCAGGTAGCGATCGAAGCTCAGCTCGGAGTTCACCGCGACGACCGACGGGAAGCCCTGCGCCTCGATCAGCTTCAAGGCCTCGTAGGGGTTCTCGCTGGTGGAGCCGGGCGGGTAGTTGTTGGCCACCGGCCCTTCCATGCACCACACCTGCAGCATGGCGGGCGGCGCAAGCACCTGGCCCGCGTCGTCGGTCGGCACCTCGGTGCCCATCAGCTCGCACCACTGGCGGATCATCGGCGCGTTGACCGCGTCCCAGGCGTATACGCGCCCGTATTCCTTGCCCACCAGGGAGCGGACTGCTTGCATCCATTCGGGTTCAGCCATGGCTTGTTCCTTTCTGTTCGGGGTGTCCGCGGGTCAGGCCTGACCTTTGGCGGGGGTGGTGTTGTGGGCCGCGCCCAGGAAGGCGGGGCGCTCGCCGCCGCCGTGCAGCAGCAGGTTGCTGCCGCTCATGTAGGACGCCTCGCGCGAGGCGACGAACAGGCAGGCGTTGGCGATGTCCTGGGGCTCGGCCAGGCGGCCGGCGGGAATGGTGGCGGCCACGGCGGCAATGCCCGTTTCGTCGCCGAAGTGCAGGTGTGACTGCTCGGTGCGCACCAGGCCGGGGCTGACCGCGACCACGCGCACCTTGGGCGCCCATTCGACGGCCAGCGACCCGGCCAGGCTGAGCACGGCCGCCTTGGCCGCGCCGTAGGCGGCGGTGCCCGGCGAGGGGCGCAGCGCGCTGATGCTGCCGATGAAGACGATCACGCCGCCCTGGTCCTGCTGCTGCATCGCGGCGTTGGCCGCCTGCGCCATGTGCAGCGCGGCCAGCAGGTTCAGGCGGATCACGCCTTCGTGAAAGCGCGGCGAGACGGTGGCGGCATCGACCGCCGGGCTGCCGCCCGCGTTGTGCACCAGCACGTCCAGGCGGCCGTGGCGCTGCACGATGGATTGCACCAGCGCCTGCACTGCGTCGGCGTCGCGCACGTCGCAGGCCTGGAACTCGGCGCTGCGCGCGCCGCTGGCGGGCAGGGCGTCGGGCTGCTGGCGAGCGCAGACCACGACGGTGGCGCCGGCGGCGAGAAAGCCCTCGGCAATCGCGCGGCCAATGCCTTTGGTGCCGCCGGTGACCAGCACGACGTGCTGTTGGTAGTCGCTAGAGGTGTTCATGGAGAACAAATATAGGAACGCCCCGGCTTGCCAGATACGTCCAAAAGGACGATGCCGCGGCGCGGTGCGCAAACGACCATCGCCCGCATTTCCCTGCCACGAACGCCGCCCATGACCGCCTTGCCCCCCGACGCCTCCTGTGACCCCACGCTGCTGGCCGCACTGAGCACGCCCGAGCTGCGCGTGCAGCGCCTGCCGGACGCTGTCGCCGTGGTGACGCTGCACCGCCCGGACGCGACCAACGCGCTCAGCCTCACGCTGCAGGCGGCCCTGTCGCACGCCTTCACCGCGCTGGCCGACGACGATGCGGTACGCGCCATCGTGCTGACCGGCGGCGAGCAGGTGTTTGCCGCCGGCGGCGACATCAAGAGCATGGACGGCTGCGGCCCCATCGAGATCCTGCAGCGCCACACCGAGCGCGTGTGGGCGCCGATCGAGCGCTGCCCCAAGCCCATCATCGCGGCCGTGTGCGGCTACGCCTTCGGCGGCGGCGCGGAGCTGGCGATGCACTGCGACATCATCCTGGCGGGCGAGGGCGCGAGCTTTGCCCAGCCCGAGATCCGCATCGGCATCATGCCGGGCATAGGCGGCACGCAGCGCCTGGTGCGCGCCGTGGGCAAGTTCAACGCCATGCGCATCCTGCTGACCGGCCGCCCGGTGGCGGCGCGCGAGGCGCAGGCCATGGGCCTGGTCAGCCAGGTGCTGCCCGACGGCGAGGTGCTGCCCGAGGCACTGAAGATGGCCGCCTTGATTGCCGCGATGCCGCCGCTGGCGGTGCAGCAGATCAAGGAGGTGGTGATCTCGGGCATGGACGCGTCGCTGGACGCGGCGCTGATGCTCGAACGCAAGGCCAACCAGCTGCTGTTTGCCACGCGCGACCAGAAGGAGGGCATGCAGGCCTTCATCGAGAAGCGCAAGCCGCGCTTCGAGGGGCGCTGAGCGGCGGCGGATTTTTGGAATTTTTTGGCTGGTTGGGGGCTCCTAGGGAAATCGTCTAGTCCTCTTTGACGATGAGTTGATGCGAAGGGGTTTCCACAATGGCGCTGTCATGCCAGCCCTTGAACCCATGGGTGCGCGGGCATGCGGTGGATTGCAAGTGAAAAAGAGGCCGGCAACCCTGGCCTTGTCTTTGAAAACCAAGGAGATGAATGGTGATGAACGCAAAACTCAAGCCCGCGGCGCTGCTGCTGGCGGCGGCCGGGGTCATGGTGGCTGGCGCCGTCCATGCCAAGGCATCGTCCGACGAGGTCGGCAAGCTGGGCAAGACGCTTACCTGCACCGGCGGTGAGAAGGCCGGTACCGCCAGCGGCGTACCCGAGTTCACCGGCAAGTGGCTGGGCACGCCTCCGGGCATCGACTACAAGCCGCACACGGGCCAGCATCCGGTCGACCCCTACAAGGACGAGAAGCCGCTGTTCACGATCACCGCGGAGAATCTGTCCAAGTACGGCGCCCACCTGACCGAAGGCCAGAAGGCGATGTTTGCCAAGTATCCGCAGACCTATCGCATTCCGGTGTACCAGGGCCACCGCGACTTCCGCTTCCCCGACTTCGTCTGCGCGTCGGCCAAGACCAATGCGCAGAACGCGGTGATGAACGCCGACGGCCTGGGCGTGGATCACGGCGTGAAGGGTTCTTTGCCGTTTCCCATCCCCAAGAACGGCATCGAGCTGGCGTTCAACAACCTGCTGCCGTTTCGCACCTTCAACGAAGAGACCATCCGCGACGCGGCCAACGTGCTCTCGGACGGCAGCGTCGTGTGGGGGCGTGCGCACAACTACAGCATGAGCCTGCTCAACATGCCCGAGCAGGCCGGCCAGCCCCTGGAGGGGGCGATGGCCCAGGGCATGAACGTCACCCTGATGCCCGAGCGCGAGAAGGGCACGGTGGGCGTCAACCAGGAGCCGGTGAACTTCGGCAAGGACACGCGCCTGCAGTGGACCTATGACCCCGGCACCCGCCGCGTGCGCCAGGTGCCCGAGTACGGCTTTGACCAGCCCATGCCCGGCACCAGCGGCAAGATGACCATCGACCAGGACCGCCTGTTCAACGGCTCGCCCATCCGCTACAACTGGAAGAGCCTGGGCAAGCAGGAAATCTACGTGCCGGCCAACGCCTTCCGCCTGCACGCCAACACGGTGAAGTACGCCGACCTGCTCAAGGTCGGCCATGCCAACCCGGATTTCATGCGCTATGAGCTGCGCCGCGTCTGGGTGCTGGAGGCCACGCTCAAGGAAGGCTACCGCCACGTCTTTGCCAAGCGCGTGCTGTTCCTGGACGAGGACACCGGCCAGGCGCTGATGAGCGACTACTACGACGCGCGCAACCAGCTGTGGCAGCACGCCGAGGTCAACCACTACTACGCCTTCGACGCCAACACCTTCCACGCCGGAACTAGCTTCTACTACGACCTCAACTCCGGCGGCTATGTGGCCTACAACCTGTTCCAGGAACGCGCCGAGGCGCCCCTGCTCAACAAGGGCAACCTGACGCCTTCGATGTTCACTCCGCAGGCCGCGCGCAACGCGGGCAATTGAGCGACGCCGCAGGCGCTGCCGGCTTGCGTCCACGCACTTGGGCGTGGGGCAGGGTGGCAGCGCCGGGGCACGCAACTTCCAGCCGGGCGCCGTCCAGACGACGCCCTGTTTTTTCGATGGATGAAGCAATGAAACGATTGAAGACATGGCGCCGCGCCCTGGTGGCGGGCGCGGCTTTGTGGGCCTGCGCCGGCCTTGCGCTGGCGCATGGCGCGGCAGCGCCGGACGACCGCGGCGGCTCGGGCTCGGCCAACCCTCAGGTGCAGGCGGCGCGCGCGGCGGTGTTCAAGGCCAACCCGCAGCTGCTGCGCTCCATCGTGGTGGGCGGCGGCTTTGGCGGCGAGATGTCGTATGCCGTCGCCAACAGCATGTACAGCCGGGACGACGCGCGCGCCATTGCCGACGTGCGCGCCAAGATCAAGATCGAGGCCGTCGCGCCGCGCACCTGGCTGCTGCGCCTGCCCATCGTCAACGTCGTGGTGTTCGAGACCGACGAGGGCCTGGTGTTGATCGACAGCGGCTATGCTCCCGCCGGCCCGGTGCTGGCCGAGGTGCTGCCCACGCTGAGCCCCAAGCCGGTGCACACCATCGTGCTGACCCACTTTCACGCCGACCATGCGTTTGGCGCCTGGGCATTGATGCAGCAGAGCCCGCCCCCGCGCGTCATCGCGACCGACGCATTCATCGAGCAGATGGAGCTGGACATGCGTACCTGGGGGCTGAATGCGCGCAACAACCAGCAGAAGCTGGCCGACGTGCCGCGCTCCTGGGATCAGGCGGTGCGCCCCACCGAGACCTTCCACGGCAAGACCACGCTGCGCATCGGCGGCGAGGACTTCGTGCTGACCCACGCCCGCGGCGAGACCGAGGATCAGCTGTGGGTGGCGGTGCCGGGGCGCTCGGCCGTCGTCTCGGCCGACTACTTCCAGAGCTTTCTACCCAACGCCGGCAACGGCAAGCGCCGCCAGCGCTACCCCGAGGAATGGGCCCAGGCGCTGCGCGACATGGCGGCTCGGCAGCCCCAGCTGCTGCTGCCCGCGCATGGCGCGGCCATTACCGACACGGCAGAAATCCAGGATCGGCTGCCGGCACAGGCGCGCATGCTCGACAGCATCGCCCGGCAGGTCGTCGACGGCCTGAACCGCGGCGAGCGCAAGGATCTGGTGTTCGATGCGGTGGCGCTGCCCGCCGACCTGGCCGGGCGCGACGACGCGCGCGAGCTCTACGTGTCGGCGCGCGACATTGGCCGCATGGTGGCCAGCCAGTACACCGGCTGGTGGGACGACATCCCGTCGCACTGGCGCCCTGCTCCGCTGGCGCGCGAGGCCGGCGAGCTGGCCGCGCTTGCCGGCGGTGCCGACAGGCTGATCGAGCGCGCCGTGGCGCTGGCGTCGCAGGACGCGCCACTGGCGTCGCAGCTGGCCGACTGGGCCTGGCTGGCCGATGGCGACAACCCGGTGGTGGTCCAGGGTGCGATGTGGGTCTACGCGCAACGCGTGGCCCAGCCGCTGCCGGCGCAGGAGGCGCTGGTCTACGCCGAGCACATGGTGCGGCTGCAGCTCAAGCTGCAGGCATTGCAGGAAGGTAGATAGGGCAGCCCGGCTGCGCCTTGCAGCCGCTGTCTTTGCTGCTGCCCGCTTTTCAGCGAAGCAGATCAAGCCGATGTGGCCTGACGCCTGCGTTGCGTCCTGTGTCAGCCTGTGCGGCCAGTGCAGAAGCCGCGATTGCGTGCCGGGCGCCGTGGTCGTGCGTTACATCCGCGGTGCAAATGTTGGGCGGGGCAACAGCCGGAAAAAGTGCTGGCCCATGCGGTGCAGGCTGCGGTGCAATGCACGCATGTCCCCTGTTTTCGTGAAGGCTCCACCCATGTCCCAGGCACCACAGCGACGCTCTCTTTGTGCATTCGACGCCCGCAGCGTGATGCTGTTCGCGGCGCTGACCGTCGGCGGTGCGCTGGCGCAGTTCCCGCCCGACCCCCATGTGCAGTCGCGGTCGCAGGTGAGCGCCAGCCGCACGCAGTCCCAAGCCCATGTCGTGCCCGGCGGCGGCGTCCAGGTCGTCAATCGCCGCGCGTGAGCGGCTGCGCGGCGCGTCAGTCGGCAGCGCCCATGTTCTGCGGCCCGAAGATCGCCCGCATCGAGACGACCTTGCCTGCGGCGTCGAAGCGAAAGACGTCGATGGGCCGGATCGCCATGTCCCGCCCCTGCCAGTGCAGCCGCACGCAAAAGGCAAAGGCGGCCTCGTTGGCCACGGCGCGCACCGGGCCTTCCAGCGTGACGTCCAGCTTCATCGCCAGCGACCGGGCGTAGAACGCCCGAATCGCCGCGTGACCGCTGTGGGGCGCGCTGCCCACCGGGTCTTCGACGGTGGCGTCCTCGGCGTAGAGGGCGACGATGGCGTCCAGGTCGCCCGCGTTGAGCGCGGTGACGTAGCGCTGAACGGCCGCCTGCATGGTCTCGTAGGCCAGCATGTTCAGAACTGCGTGGGGCGCACCATGGCGTCCATGCCGCCATCGACGAACAGCTGCGTGCCATGCACGAAGCTGGCCTGCCCGCCCATCAGAAAGGCCACGGTCGCGGCAATCTCGGCAGGATCGGCGCGCCGGCCCAGCGGGGCGACGAAGTTCTTGATCGCCTCGGCGTAGCGCGGATCCTTCAGGCTGGCCTGCAGCAGCGGCGTCTCGACTGCGCCCGGCGCCACGGTGTTCAGCCGCACGCCGGCCTGGCCCCAGGCCTTGGCGCGCTGGCGCACCGCGACGGTGACCGCATTCTTGGAGCCGGCATAGGCCAGGTTGCCGCCGCGCTCGCCGGCGCCGTCGACGATGGCGCCGGCGCGCGCCTCGTCGCCCGCCGCCAGCGCTTCGGCCAGCGGGTTCTTGTCCCAGGGCAGTTGCGTGGACGCGACCGAGGAGACGACCACCGCCGCGCTCTGGCTGCCTTTTTGCAGCGACGGCAGCAGGCCGTCGAGCAGGTCGACGACGCCAAAGTAGTTGACCGACACTGCCTTGGACGGCGGGTTGACCTGCGCGCCCAGACCGGCGCACAGCACCAGGCCGTCAAGCTTGCCTTGCGTCAGCTCAAGCGCCTGGGCGACGATGGCCTGGCGGCCGGCGGTCGTCGACAAGTCGCCGCAAATGTCAGCGTTCTTCAGGTCGACGCCAATGACATGGTGGCCTTGGGCCTGGAGCGCGGCGCGGCAGGCGGCGCCAATGCCGGAGGCGCTTCCGGTGAGCAAGGTGGTGGGCATGTGTTCTCCTTGGAAGTCCATCAGGGGGTGGCCCGCCATCACACAGCGCGGTGCCCCGCTGCGCCACCTGCAAATGGACGATATGGGTTGTGCGTTGGGCTAGGGCATTCCTTTAGTCTCAATAGACGATGAATAGAAGCGGCGGCGCCGCAAGAATTCGTCACCGATTTCTCATGTTCGGTACCGGTTTCGCGGTTCGCGCATTTCAATTTTTCGTTTCAAGCACCACGCTGCAAAAAAGGGGACAGTCAATGAAGGTGAACAACAAGCTCAAACCCATCGCACTGGCGGTGGCCGCTGCCGTCTATGCGGGGGCGGGATGGGCGGGGGAAACCGTCGACCTGGGCAACGACCTCAAGCTCGACTGGAAGCTGACGGGTACCTATACCGCATCGCAGCGCATGAAGGATCCGAGCCCTAAGCTGCTGGCCGGCAGCGACGGCGATAAGAACTTCAAGAAGGGCGACATGACGGCCAACCGCCTGTCGGCCCTGTGGGAAAGCCGGCTATACAAGGGCGGCTCGGGCCTGGTGCTGTCGGCCAGTACCTTCTACGACGCGGTCTATCACCAGAAAAACGCCAACGACTACGGCTATGCGGGCAAGCCGGTGCCGTTCAATGAATTTACCGAGCAGGCGCGGCGCTACCACGGCGGCTACAGCCGCATTCTGGATGCCTATGCCTACACTAGTTTTGGTTTCGGCGAGCAGGGCAATGCCACGGTGCGCCTGGGCCGCCACGTGGTGAACTGGGGCGAGGCCACCTATATGGCCAATATCGCGGCGGCGCAGGGGCCGTTCGACGGCACCAAGGTGGGTATTGCCGGCACCGAGGTCAAGGATCAGGTGCTGCCTGAAGACCAGATTTCCGCCGCTATTGAAATTAATCCGCGTCTGACGCTGCTCGCGCAACTGCAATTTGGCTACCACCCGACGATTGTTTCTGCGCCTGGCAGCTTTATGAGCAACTCCAACGTTGTGGGGCCGGGTGCGAGCTGCACGGGGAACTATACAGGTTCGGTATGTGGCGGCTTTTCTCGGATAGACGATGATCAGCCCAGTGACTTTGGCCAGTGGGGCATCGGTTCACGCTATCGCGTGACCGACGAAACCGAGGTTGGCCTGTATTTCCTGAACTACAAGGAGCGCAACCCGTCGGTGGACATCGATTTCGGCACCGGAAAGTACCGGATCAAGTATTTCGATAACGTCAAGCTGCTGGGCAGCACGGTCAGCACCACCTTTGGCCCGGTCTCCGCCTACGGCGAGTACACCTTCCGAGACGGCACGCCGGTTATGGTCGGCGTGACGAATACGCCCACGCGTGCCAAGGTGTCGCAACTGAACATCGGCGGCTTCTACAACATTGGCCGTACAGCCATTGCCGACCAGGTGCAGCTGCTGGGTGAATTTGCCGCGACCAAGGTTCACAGCATTACCCCGGGGGTGCCTACTGGATATCCGCTGCCTCCCAGCACCAGCAACAGCTTCCGCACCGACAGCAGCCTGGCCTTCTCCGGAACACTGGTGCTGGGCTACCCCGGCATCTCCGAAGGCTGGGACTTGACCGTGCCGATTTCCTATTCGCACCAGTTGCGTGGACGCGCCCTGCAGGGCAGCGTGGGCGGTCAGGGTGAGCGGCGCTACAGCGTCGGTGCGAGCTTTGTCTATCGCGGCAATCTGGCGCTGGGCGTGACCTATCAGGGTTACCTGGGTTCGGCTTCGACCGATGCCCGTGCCAACCGCCTGTGGGCCGACCGCGACCAGCTGTCGCTGACGGCCAAGTACACGTTCTAAAACGTTAACCCCGCGAAGCGCGGCGCGCTGACCACCCGCGCAGCGCTGCATTGCTTGTACCGGCCCCTGCCTTGCAGCGGGCCGGTTTTTTCTATACCGGGCGGGGCGTCTAAGGCGCTGCGTGTCGTCTATTTGGACGATGAAGCTTTGCCCGCCGGCGTCAGAATGTGAGAGCTTGAGAGGCAATTACCCATGCCCGCCTTGCACGCCAAAACACCGCCACTCTTCGTTGCAAATACTCGCCATAGCCCGCGCTATGACTGCGTTTTGCGCCTCGATTGGCAGCGTTTTGGCGCGCCTTTCGGGCACGGGCAATTTCCTCTCAAGCTCTGACCCCATCACCGCTGCGTCCGCCCTGGGCGAAGGCGCTCACGCTCAACAAGGAGACAAGTGTGCGAGCAATCGTTGGTCTGGCCGCATCGGCCCTGGTGGCCGTCGCTGCCGTCAAGGCGTTTTCCCACCGCCCCATGCCGCCCATGCCGCCTACGCGCCTGGCGATCGAGAGCATGCAGTTCGACACCATTGCGCGCAGCCAGGCTGGCCTGGTGATTGGCGGCGAGCTGGGGTCGCTGCTGTACTCGGGCGACCAGGGCAAGGACTGGACGGTGGCCAAGGTGCAGCCCGAGCGCCAGGCGCTGATCACGCAGACGGCGTTTGCCGCCGACGGCCTGCGCGGCCTGTCGGTGGGCCATGAGGGCTGGATTTTGCGCACCCAGGATGGCGGCAAGACCTGGAAAGAGGTGGCCTTCGACGAGAAGAATGGCGAACCCTTTATGGGCGCCACCTATATGGGCGAGCAGCACTGGATGGTGGTGGGCGCGTTTGGTCGCGCACTGCGTTCGGACGACGACGGCCAGACCTGGCAGCCCATGGTGTTGCCCGACGCGGTGGCCGACATGCACTTGAACCGCGTCGTCGGTTCGGCCGACCGCCAGCACTGGCTGATCGTCGGCGAGGCCGGCCTGGTGCTGCGCTCGGACGACCAGGGCGAGACCTGGACGCAGGAGGAGCCTTTCTACAACGGCTCGTTCTACGACGCGCTGGCCCTGCCCCAGGGCGGCTGGCTGGTCTACGGCATGCGCGGCCACGCCTTTGTGCAGCACGATGGCGGGCCATGGCGGCAGTCGGAGATTCCCGGCCCGGTGTCGTTCTACGGCCACGCCTTGCTGCCCGACGGCCGCATTCTGCTGGTGGGGCAGGGCGGCGTGGTGGCCACCAGCACCGACGGCGGCCTGCACTTCAGCTTCGACCGCCTGCCCGGCCGCGCCAGCCTGACCGACATTGCGTTGGACGACCAAGGTGCCGGCTGGATTACCTCGACCGCCGGCCTGCTGCCCTACCACCTGCCGCAGGGCGCCGGCGCGGCGTCGAGCACTGCGGGATCGCAATAGCGCTGAGTACGGCGCGCTCGGTTCGGGATCACGAACTGCATTGGTAGCCGCGCCGCACGGCGGCATGCCCGTTCCATCCCGCCGTGCATCGGGTGCGGCGGCCCGGAAAAACCAAGTCGGGAAATCACAACGAAAAGCCGCGCTTTCACTGACATGAAGGCGCGGCTTGGCCTCGTCATGGCAAGGCTCGCGGCGCGTGGGGCGCGCCTTGTCCATGCCTGAATTCGCCGGCTGCATCCTTCTCTTTTTGCCGTGCAACTCGCCGGGCCAAGGCGGCTGTTGCACTGCGTGCGGCGACTGCAGCGGACGTGCCAGTCAGCCAGCAAAGTGCCTGGCTACACGCTACAATTGAGGGCTTTCCCGCAAATTGGTTGCCCGGCCGGCATACAAAGCAATCGAATCCAAGCAGCGGCCCTCGGTTCGAGGGCGTCCGGGCGACCCGTCACACACACGGAGAACCCAGTGCTTTTGTCTCTCAAGGGAGTGTTTCCCCCCGCCATCCTGGCGCTTGCAGACGGCACGGTCTTTGTCGGCAACTCGATCGGTGCCAGCGGCACCACCGTCGGCGAGGTGGTGTTCAACACCGCCATGACCGGCTACCAGGAAATCCTCACCGACCCCAGCTATTGCCAGCAGATCGTCACGTTGACGTATCCGCACGTCGGCAACTATGGCGTCAACGCAGAGGACATCGAGGCCGCCAAGATCCACGCCGCCGGCCTCGTCGTCAAGGACGTGCCGCCCCTGGCCAGCAACTTCCGCATGACCGAGACGCTGCCCGCCTACCTGGCGGAGAACGGCGTCGTTGCCATTGCCAACATCGACACGCGCAAGCTCACGCGGCTGCTGCGCAGCAAAGGCGCGCAAAAGGGCGCCGTGCTTGCGCTCGCCGCGGGCGAGGAGGTGACCCAGGAGCGCATCGACGCGGCGCTGGCCGCCGCGCGCTCGGCGCCCGACATGACCGGGCTGGACCTGGCCAAGGTGGTGACCACCGCCAAGCCCTACGAGTGGACCGAGACCGAGTGGGAGCTGGGCAAGGGCTACGGCCAGCTGGCCGCGCCGCGCTTTCACGTCGTTGCCTACGACTTCGGCGTCAAGCGCAACATCCTGCGCATGCTTGCCAGCCGCGGCTGCCGCGTCACCGTGGTGCCGGCGCAGACGCCGGCCAGCGACGTGCTGGCGATGCAGCCCGACGGAGTGTTCCTCTCCAACGGCCCGGGCGACCCGGCCGCTTGCGGCTATGCCATCGACGCGGTGCGCGAGATTCTGGCCGCCGACCTGCCGGTGTTCGGCATCTGCCTGGGCCACCAGATCATGGCGCTGGCCAGTGGTGCCAAGACCTTCAAGATGGACAACGGCCACCATGGCGCCAATCACCCGGTCAAGGATCTGGACAGCGGGCGCGTGAGCATCACCAGCCAGAACCACGGCTTCGCGGTGGATTTGCGCGAACTGCCCGAGTCGCTGCGCGCCACGCACGTCAGCCTGTTCGACGGCACGCTGCAGGGCATGGAGTGCAAGGGCAAGCCGATGTTCAGCTTCCAGGGCCACCCCGAGGCCTCGCCCGGCATGCAGGACGTGGATTTTCTGTTCGACCGCTTCGTCGATCTGATCGCGGCGCACAAGACGGCTTGACGCCGCTTTTGCGCCCCATTTTTTGCCGACAACGCAGCGAACGAACGAAACCACACACCATGCCAAAACGTACCGATATCAAGACCATTCTCATCATCGGCGCCGGCCCGATCATCATCGGCCAGGCCTGCGAGTTCGACTACTCCGGCGTGCAGGCCTGCAAGGCGCTGCGCGAGGAGGGCTACCGCGTCGTGCTGATCAACAGCAACCCCGCGACGATCATGACCGACCCGGCCACGGCCGACGTGACCTACATCGAGCCCATCACCTGGCAGACGGTCGAGAAGATCATCGCCAAGGAGCGCCCCGACGCCATCCTGCCGACGATGGGCGGGCAGACCGCGCTGAACTGTGCGCTCGACCTGTGGAAGAACGGCGTGCTCAACAAATACCGCGTCGAACTGATCGGCGCGCGCCCCGAGGCCATCGACAAAGCCGAGGATCGCCTGAAGTTCAAGGACGCGATGACGCGCATCGGCCTCGAATCGGCGCGCTCCGGCATCGCCCACACGATGGACGAAGCCTGGGCGGTGCAAAAAACCGTGGGTTTCCCGGCGGTCATCCGCCCCAGCTTCACGCTGGGCGGCACCGGCGGCGGCATTGCCTACAACCCCGAGGAGTTCGAGACCATTTGCAAGCGCGGCATCGAGGCCTCGCCGACCAACGAGCTCTTGATCGAGGAATCGCTGCTGGGCTGGAAGGAGTTCGAGATGGAGGTGATCCGCGACCGGGCGGACAACTGCATCATCGTCTGCTCGATCGAGAACCTCGACCCCATGGGCGTGCACACCGGCGACTCGATCACCGTGGCGCCTGCGCAGACGCTGACCGACAAGGAATACCAGATCATGCGCAACGCCAGCCTGGCGGTGCTGCGCGAGATTGGCGTGGACACCGGCGGCTCCAACGTGCAGTTCGCGCTCAACCCCAAGGACGGGCGCATGATCGTGATCGAGATGAACCCGCGCGTGAGCCGCTCGTCGGCGCTGGCGTCCAAGGCCACGGGCTTCCCGATCGCCAAGGTCGCGGCCAAGCTGGCCGTGGGCTACACGCTCGACGAGCTCAAGAACGAGATCACCGGCGGCGCTACGCCCGCGTCGTTCGAGCCCTCGATCGACTATGTGGTCACCAAGGTGCCGCGCTTCGCGTTCGAGAAATTCCCGGCGGCTGACTCGCGCATGACCACGCAGATGAAGAGCGTGGGCGAGGTCATGGCCATGGGCCGCACCTTTCAGGAGAGCTTCCAGAAGGCGCTGCGCGGCCTGGAGGTGGGCGTCGACGGCATGAACGAGAAGACCCAGGACCGCGAGATTCTGGAAAAAGAGCTGGGCGAGCCCGGCCCCGAGCGCATCTGGTACGTGGGCGACGCGTTTGCGATGGGCCTGTCGATCGAGGAAGTGTTCGACCTGACCAAGATCGACCCCTGGTTCCTCGCGCAGATCGAGCAGATCGTGAAGATCGAGCTCGACCTGGACGCACACGCGGCAAAGTACGGCGACCAGGCGCTGGCGCAGCTGAGCCGGGAGGAACTGCGTGCGCTCAAGGTCAAGGGCTTCTCGGACCGCCGCCTGGCCAAGCTGCTCAAGACCGAGGAGCAGGCGGTGCGCGCCGCGCGCCACGCCCAGGGCATCCGCCCGGTGTACAAGCGCGTCGACACCTGCGCCGGCGAGTTTCCGACCAACACCGCCTATATGTATTCGTCGTATGACGAGGAATGCGAGGCCGAGCCCACGAACAACAAGAAGATCATGGTGCTCGGCGGCGGCCCCAACCGCATCGGCCAGGGCATCGAGTTCGACTACTGCTGCGTGCACGCGGCACTGGCGATGCGCGAGGACGGCTACGAGACCATCATGGTCAACTGCAACCCCGAGACCGTCTCGACCGACTACGACACCAGCGACCGCCTGTACTTCGAGCCGCTGACGCTGGAAGACGTGCTGGAGATCGTCGACAAGGAAAAGCCCGAGGGCGTGATCGTGCAGTACGGCGGCCAGACGCCTTTGAAGCTGGCGCTTGCGCTGTCCGCGGCCGGCGTGCCCATCATCGGCACCAGCCCCGACATGATCGACGCGGCCGAGGACCGCGAGCGCTTCCAGCACCTGCTGCAGCAGCTGGGCCTGCGCCAGCCGCCCAACGCCACGGCCCGCACCGAGGCCGAGGCCATGGAGAAGGCCGAGGCGCTGGGCTACCCGCTGGTGGTGCGCCCCAGCTATGTGCTGGGCGGACGCGCGATGGAGATCGTGCACGAGCAGCGCGACCTGGAGCGCTACATGCGCGAAGCGGTGAAGGTGAGCAACGACTCGCCGGTGCTGCTCGACCACTTCCTGTCCAACGCCATCGAGTGCGACGTCGACGCGGTGCGCGATGCGTCCGGCGCGGTCTTCATCGGCGGCGTGATGGAGCACATCGAGCAGGCCGGCGTGCACTCGGGCGACTCGGCGTGCTCTCTGCCGCCGTACTACCTGAAGGCCGAGACCGTGGCCGAACTCAAGCGCCAGACTGCGGCAATGGCCGATGGCCTGAACGTCGTCGGCCTGATGAACGTGCAGTTCGCGATCCAGGAGACGGATGCCGGCGACGTGATCTACGTGCTGGAAGTGAACCCCCGCGCCAGCCGCACCGTGCCCTTCGTCAGCAAGGCCACCGGCATTCAGCTGGCCAAGGTGGCCGCGCGCTGCATGGCCGGCCGGACGCTGGCGCAGCAGGGCGTGACGCACGAGGTCACGCCGCCGTACTTCAGCGTCAAGGAGGCGGTGTTCCCCTTCGTCAAGTTCCCCGGTGTGGACACCATTCTCGGGCCCGAGATGAAGTCCACCGGCGAGGTCATGGGCGTGGGCAAGACCTTTGGCGAGGCCTTCGTCAAGAGCCAGCTGGGCGCGGGCGTCAAGCTGCCCACCGCGGGCAAGATCTTTCTGACGGTGAAGAACGCCGACAAGCCGCGTGCCGTGGCCGTCGCGCGCGACCTGGCGGCGATGGGCTTCGAACTGGTCGCCACCAAGGGCACGGCCGCTGCGATCGCCGAGGCGGGCGTTCCCGTCGCCGTGGTCAACAAGGTGACCGAGGGCCGCCCGCACATCGTGGACATGATCAAGACGGGCGAGATCGCCATGGTCATCAACACGGTCGAAGAGCGCCGCAACGCGATTGCCGACTCGCGCGCGATTCGCATCAGCTCGCTGGCCGCGCGCGTGACCACGTTCACCACGATTTTCGGCGCCGAGGCGGCCGTCGACGGCATGAAGGCCATGGGCCAGGGGCAGATGGACGTGTACTCCATCCAGCAGCTGCATGCCCAGCTGGCTGCCCAGGCCTGAAAAGAGGGGGGTGACAGCCGCCGCAATCGCGGCATAATCACCCCCTGAAAAAACCAGATACCGCCGCACGGCAACGTGCGGCGGTTTGCTTTTGTGACTTGCCGTTCGGAGAACCGCCATGGCCACCATCCCCATTACCAAGCGCGGCGCTGAGAAGCTCAAGGTCGAGCTGCAGCGCCTGAAAACCAAGGATCGCCCCGAGGTGATCAACGCCATTGCCGAAGCCCGCGCCCAGGGCGACCTGAGCGAGAACGCCGAATACGACGCGGCCAAGGATCGCCAGGGCTTCATCGAGGGCCGCATTGCCGAGATCGAGGGCAAGCTTGCCGCCGCGCAGATCATCGACCCGGCGCAACTCGACGCCGGCGGGCGCGTGGTGTTCGGCGCCACCGTCGAGCTGGCCGACGAGGACACGGGCGACGAGGTCAAGTACCAGATCGTCGGCGAGGACGAGGCCGACCTGAAGCTTGGCCTGATCAACGTCGGCAGCCCGATTGCGCGCGCGCTGATCGGCAAGGAGGAGGGCGATACCGCCGAGGTGCAGGCACCGGGCGGCGTGCGCAGCTACGAAATCGTCGCGGTGCACTACCTCTGATGGCCGCCAACCCCATGTTCGCTGCGCTGGGCCAGCGCTTGCCGCTGCTGGCGGCCGCGCTGTGGTGGGGCAGCCTGTCGGTGATCGGCTTCATGGCCGTGCCGCTGCTGTTCGCCAACCTGCCCACGCGCATGCAGGCGGGCAACATGGCGGCGCACCTGTTTGCCGCGCAGACCTATGTGTCGATGGCCTGTTGCCTGTGCCTGCTGATCTGCGCCAAGTCGCGCCATGCCGCGCGGGAGTACGACTGGGCGCGCGACGCGCTGGTCTTCGTCATTGCCGGGCTGTTGCTGGCGCTTTTGATCCAGTACGGCGTGGCACCGCGCATCGTGGCGCGGCAGAACCTGAAACTGTGGCACCCGGCCGGCAGCCTGATGTATGCGCTGCAGTGGCTGTGCGCGCTGGCCACGCTGTGGCGGCTGGGCCGGCGCTGAGGCGCGTGGGTGCAGCGCAACCCGCGCCCGGATGTCATTCCATTTCTACATCAACAGATTACTTTGTCGGCTTCGCTTGCCGTGCTACAGCACTGTCTGCGCTTCACCTTCGCGTACTCGATCGATATAGAAATATGGAATCACTCGCGCCAGTGCTCGGCCACCCAGGTGGCGGGCTCGATGTGGCGAAAGCGCCGGTTGCGCCGCCCGGCCAGTGCGTCGGGCGGGTTGCACTCGCCGTGAAAGATCACGATGCGCGCGTCCTGCGGCACGAACGGCGGCTTCCAGTAGTTCGTCGGCCAGCGCGGAATGCAGTGGTATTTGAAGCTCGGACACCAGGCGGCAGGCCAGTATTTGAGCTTTCCCTGCTTGTGCAGAACGTCCGACAGATAGGCCTGCTCGTTGCGGAACTGGCGGCGGATCTCCTCGAAATGCGTGCGAAAGTAGTCCAGCACGTCCGGGTGGGCGCCGATCTCGAAGCGGTAGACCGACGAATTGCCGGTGACGCGCCAGGGGCGCTTGTGGTCGTGGATGATCAGGAATTCACCCGGGCAGGTGAAGAAATCGTCCAGCGGCCCGGTGATGACCACGTCCACGTCCAGGAACAGCGCCACGCCCTTGAGGCCATGCAGGTCGGCGCTGAAGGTGGTCAGCTTGTTCCAGCCGCGCTCGGGAATGCCTGGCGGCAGGTTCAAGGGCGGAATCGGCAGGCAGCGCACCTCGGGCCGGATGCCGCTGGCGTCGTCGGTCAGGCAGACGAAGGTGAAGTCGCCGCTCAGGTGGCGGCGCACCATGGCGTAGAGGCGGTTGACGTACTCGGGGCCGTACTTCGTGCCCCACTTCATGCACAGGATGTGGCGCTCGCCCTGGGCGACGGCGGGCGTGCCCATCAGTCGGCCTGGCGCTTCTTGACCGACTTCTGCTTGGGCTTGGCGCGCTTGACCTGGCCGCCGGCCGTCAGGCGCTGGTTGCCCAGCACACGCAGCTGCTTGACCTCGGGCTTCTGGCCGGGGCGGCCGAACTTGAGCACCTTGACGTCGCGCGGGCCGGGCTTGCGGTCTTCGTCCAGCGTTTTTTCCTTGGCTGGCAGTGGCCGCCACAGCACCAGCAGCTTGCCGATGTGCTGGATGGGCGCGGCGCTCAGGCTGTCGCACAATTGCTCCAGCATGGCCTGGCGGGCGTCACGATCGTCGCCGTGTACGCGCACCTTGATCAGGCCGTGGGCGTTGAGCGCGGCGTCGACTTCCTTGACGACGGCCTCGGTCAGGCCGTCGCCGCCAATCATCACCACCGGTGCCAGGTGGTGGGCATCGGCACGGTGTTCGCGGCGCTGGGCCGGGGTCAATTCAATTTGAGGCATGGCGCGTATTATCCCGTGAGGATGCAAGCAGCATGAAAGTAAATTCCAAGAGCAAGAAGGTCAACAAGACTTGGCTGAACCAGCATGTCAACGACCCCTACGTCAAACTGGCGCAGAAAGAGGGCTACCGCTCGCGCGCGGCATACAAGCTGCAGGAGATCGATGAACAGCTGCACCTGGTGCGCCCGGGCAGCACCGTGGTCGACCTGGGCAGCGCGCCGGGTGCCTGGAGCCAGTACCTGCGCCGGCGCCTTTCGCCCCAGGGTGCGGCCGCGGGTGCGCTGGACGGTACGCTGATTGCGCTGGACATCCTGCCGATGGAGCCCATCGAGGGTGTGCAGTTTCTGCAGGGGGATTTCCGCGAGGACGAGGTGCTCGCGCAGCTGCAGCAGATCGTCGGCGGGCGGGCGGTGGATCTGGTCGTCTCCGACATGGCGCCCAATCTGTCGGGCATTGCGTCCACCGACGCGGTTCGCATTGCCCATCTGATCGAGCTGGCAGTGGATTTTGCGATCCACCACCTGACGCCCGACGGGGCGCTGGTGGTCAAGCTGTTTCACGGCAGCGGCTACGACGCGCTGGTGGCGCTTTTCCGTCAGCATTTCCGCCAGGTCAAGACCTTCAAGCCCAAGGCTTCGCGCGACAAGTCAGCCGAAACCTTTCTTGTCGGGCTGGGCGTGCGTCCGCCGCCGGCCTGACGAACGTTACCTCTGGTTATTCCATGGCCGGCGCTGGGGCAAGCGCCCCGGCGCGGCAGCTTGAAAAGCCTAAAATAGCCCCCAACTGCGCGCTACTGGCCCACACCCGTTGGCCGGCCGCATCTGCCCTTTGAGAGTCTGGAGTCCCGCTTGAACAATCAGTGGTTTTCAAAAATCGCCGTCTGGCTGGTCATCGCCATGGTGCTGTTTACGGTGTTCAAACAGTTTGACACCCGCCCGGGCATGGGCGCCGGCACGGTCGGCTATTCCGAGTTCCTGGACGAGGTGCACAGCGGGCGCATTCGCAACGCCACCATTCAGGAAGGGCCTGGCGGCACCGAGATCATCGCCACGACCAATGATGACCGGCGCATCCGCACGACGGCCACCTACCTTGACCGCGGGCTGGTGGGCGACCTGATCAACAACAACGTCAAGTTCGACGTCAAGCCGCGCGAAGAGGGTTCGCTGCTGATGACGCTTCTGGTCAGCTGGGGCCCGATGCTGCTGCTCATCGGCGTGTGGGTCTATTTCATGCGCCAGATGCAGGGCGGTGGCAAGGGCGGTGCGTTCAGCTTCGGCAAGTCCAAGGCGCGCATGCTCGACGAGAACAACAACACCATCACCTTTGCCGACGTGGCAGGCTGCGACGAGGCCAAGGAAGAGGTCAAGGAGGTCGTCGACTTCCTGAAGGATCCGCAGAAATTCCAGAAGCTGGGCGGGCGCATTCCGCGCGGCCTGCTCTTGGTCGGCCCTCCGGGCACCGGCAAGACGCTGCTGGCCAAGTCGATTGCCGGCGAAGCCAAGGTACCGTTCTTCAGCATCTCGGGCTCCGACTTCGTCGAGATGTTCGTCGGCGTGGGCGCGGCGCGCGTGCGCGACATGTTCGAGAACGCCAAGAAGAACGCCCCCTGCATCATCTTCATCGACGAGATCGACGCCGTCGGCCGCCAGCGTGGCGCGGGTCTTGGCGGCGGCAACGACGAGCGCGAGCAGACACTCAACCAGATGCTGGTCGAGATGGACGGCTTCGAGACCAATATGGGCGTGATCGTGGTTGCTGCGACCAACCGCCCCGACATCCTGGACGCTGCGCTCCTGCGCCCCGGACGCTTCGATCGCCAGGTCTACGTGACGCTGCCCGACATCCGCGGGCGCGAGCAGATCCTGGGCGTGCACATGCGCAAAATTCCCGTGGGCCAGGACGTCAATCCCAGCATCATCGCCCGTGGCACACCCGGCATGAGCGGCGCAGATCTTGCCAACCTGTGCAACGAGGCGGCGCTGATGGCCGCACGGCGCAACGCGCGCGTGGTCGAGATGCAGGACTTCGAGAAGGCCAAGGACAAGATCATCATGGGCCCGGAGCGCAAGTCCATGGTCATGCCCGAGGAAGAGCGGCGCAACACCGCCTACCACGAGGCCGGCCACGCGCTGATTGGCAAGCTTTTACCGAAGTGCGACCCGGTGCACAAGGTCACCATCATCCCACGTGGGCGCGCCCTGGGCGTGACCATGAGCCTGCCCGAGAAGGATCGCTTCTCCTACGACAAGGAGTACATGCTCAACCAGATCGCGATGCTGTTCGGCGGGCGTATTGCCGAGGAAGTCTTCATGCACCAGATGACGACCGGCGCGAGCAATGACTTCGAGCGTGCGACCAACCTGGCGCGCGACATGGTGATGAAGTACGGCATGAGCGAGGCGCTCGGTCCGATGGTCTACGCCGAGAACGAGGGCGAGGTGTTCCTGGGCCGCTCGGTGACCAAGACGACCAATATTTCGGAGGAGACCATGCAAAAGGTCGACGCCGAGGTGCGCCGCATCATCGACGAGCAATACGCGCTGGCGCGTGGGCTCATCGAGGACAACCAGGACAAGATGCATGCCATGGCCAAGGCCATGCTCGACTGGGAGACCATCGACTTCGATCAGATCAACGACATCATGGCTGGCAAGCCGCCGCGCCCGCCCAAGGACTGGACGCCGCGCAACCCGCCGCCGTCCAGCGACGATGGCTCGGGCGGCACGCCCGCGGTCAAGACCGATCCCGACCCGGCGCCCAGCGCTGCCTGATGGCTGCCTGAACCCCAACCAGGCCTGACGGGGCGCTCCTTGCGAGCGCCCCGTTTCTCATTCAACGCGCAGCCGCCCATGTTCTGGCAGACCACCCGCTCTCAAATCGACCTGTCGCGCCCGCGCGTGATGGGCATCGTCAACGTCACCCCCGACTCGTTCTCCGACGGCGGCGCGCACGCCAGCACCACCGATGCGCTGCGCCACTGCGAACGACTGCTCAAGGAGGGCGCCGACATCCTGGACGTTGGCGGCGAGTCCACGCGCCCGGGCAGTCCGCCGCTGCCGCTGGAGATCGAGCTGTCGCGCGTGCTGCCGGTGCTGCGCCATGCGGTGACGCTGGGCGTTCCAGTGTCGATCGACACCTACAAGGGCGCGGTGATGCAGCAGGCGCTGGATCTGGGCGTGGACGTCGTCAACGACATCTGGGCGCTGCGCCAGCCGGGCGCGGCCGAGGCGGTGGCGGCGCACCCGGGCTGCGGCGTGTGCCTGATGCACATGCACCGCGACCCGCAGACCATGCAGGCCGCACCGATGGAGGGCGACGCGCTGCCCCAGGTGCGTGACTTTCTGCATGCGCGCGTGCAGGCCCTGCAGGCGCAGGGCGTGGCGCGCGAGCGGCTGGTGGTCGACCCGGGCATTGGCTTTGGCAAGACCGTGGCGCAGAACTTTGCGCTGCTGGCGCGCCAGCGCGAGCTGCTGGCGCTGGGCCTGCCGCTGCTGGCGGGCTGGTCGCGCAAGTCGTCGCTGGGTGCGGTCACCAGGCTGGCGGCGCCCGACCGCCAGGCGCCCAGCGTGGCGGCGGCGCTGATGGCGGTCGAGCGCGGTGCGCGCATCGTGCGCGTGCACGATGTGGCTGCCACGGTGGCCGCGCTAGCGGTCTGGCAGGCCGTCGACGAACAACAACCACGAGAGGAAATCCCTTCATGACACGCAGCTACTTTGGCACCGACGGCATTCGCGGCACCGTGGGCCAGCCGCCGATCACCCCCGACTTCGTCCTGCGCCTGGGCCATGCCGTGGGCCAGGTGCTGCGCAGCGCGGAAGCGCGCCCGACGGTGCTGATCGGCAAGGACACGCGCATCTCGGGCTACATGCTGGAGTCGGCACTGGAGTCGGGACTGAACTCCGCCGGCGTCGACGTGGTGCTGCTCGGCCCGCTGCCCACGCCGGGCGTGGCCTACCTCACCCGCGCGCTGCGCGCCAGCCTGGGCGTGGTGATCTCGGCCAGCCACAACCCGTTTGCCGACAACGGCATCAAGTTCTTCAGCGCCCAGGGAACCAAGCTGCCCGACGCCTGGGAGCAGGCGGTGGAGCGTGCTCTCGAAGCGCCGCCAGCGTGGGCCGACAGCGCGTCGCTGGGCAAGGCGCGCCGCCTGGACGACGCGGACGGGCGCTACATCGAGTTCTGCAAGAGCACGTTTGCGCACGACCTGACGCTCAAGGGCCTGAAGATCGTCGTCGACGCGGCGCACGGCGCGGCCTACCACATCGCGCCCAAGGTGTTCCACGAGCTGGGCGCCGACGTGATCGCGATCGGCTGTGCGCCCGACGGGCTGAACATCAACCATGAAGTGGGCGCCACCCACCCCGACGCGCTGGTGCGCGCAGTGCGCGCCAACCATGCCGACTACGGCATTGCGCTGGACGGCGATGCCGACCGGCTGCAGTTGGTCGACGGCAGCGGCCGCCTGTACAACGGCGACGAACTGCTGTACCTGATGGCGCTCGAGCGCCTGGAGCGCGGCGAGGCCGTGCCCGGCGTGGTCGGCACGCTGATGACCAACATGGCCGTCGAGCAGGCGCTGGCGCAGCGCGGCGTGGCCATGGTGCGCGCCAAGGTGGGCGACCGCTATGTGCTGGAGGAACTGACCCGCCATGGCTGGCTGCTGGGCGGCGAGGGTTCGGGCCATCTGCTGGCGCTGGACAGGCACACGACGGGCGACGGCCTGATCAGCGCGCTGCAGGTGCTGCAGGCCTGCGTGCGCAGTGGCCGCAGCGTCGACGCATTGTTGCAGGGCCTGGCGCTGTTTCCCCAGGTGCTGGTCAACGTGCGCCTGCAGCCGGGCCGGGACTGGCAGGCCAACGCCCGCCTGCAGCAGGAAACTGACGCGGTGCAGCGCGAACTGGGGCAGGACGGGCGCGTGCTGATTCGCGCCAGCGGTACCGAGCCGCTGCTGCGCGTGATGGTCGAGGCGCGCACGCAACAGCAGGCCAATGCCTGCGCAACGCGCTTGGCCGAGGCTGCCCGGGCCGCCTGATTCCATTTCCATATCAACCGATTACTTTGTCGGCTTCGCTTGTCGTGCTACAGCACTGTCTGCGCTTCACCTTCGCGTACTCGATCGATATAGAAATGGAATGAGAGGATGCGCGCCGCGGGCGCCGTCAGGCGGCGTGCTGCAGCAAAAACGCCTGGATCACATCGGCTGGCTGCGCGGCGCTGAACAGATAGCCCTGCACCTCGCAGCAGCCTTGCTCGCGCAGGTAGTCCAGCTGGGCCTGGCTTTCCACGCCTTCGGCCGTCGTGCGGATGCCCAGCGCCTGCGCCATGCGGATGATGGCGCTGACCAGGGCGCGGTCGTTGCCGTCGTTGTCCAGGTCGCGCACGAAGGACTGGTCGATCTTGAGCTTGTAGATCTGGAAGCGCTTGAGTTGGTTGAGCGACGAGTAGCCGGTGCCGAAGTCGTCCACCGACATGCGTACGCCCTGGGCGTGCAACTGGCGCATCGTGGCCACCGCCTGGTGCGGGTTGTCGATGGCCACGCCCTCGGTCAACTCCAGCTCCAGCATGTCGGGCGCGATGCGGCACTCCTGCAGCAGCTGCTCGATCAGCTGGGGAAAGCGCGGCTGGCGAAATTGCAGCGCCGACAGGTTGACCGCCACGCGCAGCCAGGTCAGGCCCAGATCGTGCCAGCGGCGCAGCTGCGCCAGCGCGCTGCGGATCACCCACTCGCCGATCGACAGGATCTGGCCGCTGTTCTCGGCGATCGGAATGAACTCGGACGGCGTGATGTCGCCCAGCTGCGGATGGTGCCAGCGCAGCAGCGCCTCCACGCAGCTGACCTTGCCGTTGTCCAGTGTGATCTGTGGCTGGTAGTGCAGCGACAGCTGGCCGCGCTCCAGCGCCTTGCGCAGCGCGCTCTCCAGCTGCAGCGCGCGCGAGGCCTGGCGCTGCATCTGCGGCGTGAAGGTGCGAAAGTCGTCGCGCCCGGTGGCCTTGGCGTGGTACATCGCGGTGTCGGCGCACTGCAGCAGCGCGGCAAAGTCGCTGCCGTGCTGCGGGTACAGCGCAATGCCCATCGACAGCGCGACGTTGAGCTCGTTGCGGTCGATCGAAAACGGCTGGCGCAGCATGTGCTGCACCTTCTCGGCCACGCGCGCCGCGCCCTGCTCGCTGGCACCGGGCAGCAGCAGCACGAACTCGTCGCCGCCCAGGCGCGCGACGGTGTCGTAGCCGCGCACCGTCTGGCGCAGCCTGCGGGCAATCTCGACGAGCAGCGCGTCGCCGGTGGCGTGGCCCAGCGAGTCGTTGATGTGCTTGAAGTTGTCCAGGTCGAGGAACATCACTGCAACCGATCCGCCGCCGGCAGCGGCGCGCGCAATTGCTTCGTGGCTGCGCTCGGCCAGCAGCGTGCGGTTGGGCAACTGCGTCAGCGCGTCGTAGTGCGCCAGGTGATAGATGTGTTCCCGATCCTGCTGGCGGTTGCGGATCTGGTGCTGCAGGCTTTGCACGGTCTGGTTCAGCTCGTGCGTGCGCTCGTCGAACTGCTGCTGCAGCCGCGCGTGCAGCTGGCGCAGCTGTGCCTGGCTCTGGTGCTGCCCGGTCACGTCGACGATGATCCAGATGCTCCCCAGTGACGGGTCGCCCGCGTCCAGCGCCTTGCTGCGCACCAGGCACACCAGCGTGCGCCCGTCCTTGGCGCGCAGCTTCAGCCGGCCCTCGAAGCTGCCGCCCTGTTGCAGGACGGGGTAGCACTGGCGCCCGGCCTGCTGCCAGTGGCGGTCGCTGGGAAACCAGGCGCGCGAGCTGGCGCCCAGCAATTCGCCCTGGCCGTAGCCCAGCATGTCCTCGAAATGACGGTTGCAGCGCGTCAGCCGGTGGTTGCGCAGAAACACGATGCCGGCCAGCGCGTGCTCGAACAACAGCTGGTTCTCGCGCTCGAAGGTCGCGAGCATGGCACGCACGCGCTGCTGGTCGTCGATGTCGTCCACGGTCCAGACCGAGCCCTCGCGGCTGTCCTGGGTGTTGACCAGCCGCCCCGTCAGATGCGCCCAGAACAGCGCGCCGTCGCTGCGCCGCATCTGGTGCTCGCCGCGCCAGCTCTGGCCCTTGAGCAGCAACGGCAGGGCGTCGCGCACCAGCGCGTGGAAGACCTCGCGGTTGGGATGCAGCAGCTGGCTGCTGCGGCCAATGGCGTCGGCGCTGCTGCCGAGCTGGAAGATATCTGCCAGGCGCTGGTTGCAGCGCACGATGGAGCGCTGGCGGATGAAGACAATGCCGACGGCCGCGCTGTCGAGCAGGCTTTGCTGCTCGCGCAGTGCGCGTTGCAGGTCGTCGCTGGCGCAAGGGGAGGCAGGGAGGGGAAAGGTCGGAAGGGCTGCGGAGGTCTCTGGCATACAACGCGTGCCCGTTTTGGGGCCGCGAGAATATAACAATTTGTGTGAGTGGTTACCATGCCGTTTCTACCAATGGCGCCGTGTAATGCTCCGGATTTGGTAGCAACCGCTGGTGCGCTCAGCCTAGTACCCTGTCGGACTTGGAGCGCCGAAAGCGAAAATCGGCCCCAGCGAGGCCAGTTTTTGCCGGATTTGCAGCCCAATAGTCAAGCTATTGGGCAAAAAGACGGTGTTCTCGAAGAGCGGCGTAGCCAAAAATGGGCCGTTGCGGTCGATTTGCAGCCGGCGATTTCCAAGTCCGACAGGCTCCTAGAACCGTTTCTAGGCTCAGCCGCCCTGTGCCGGTGCCGGCCGGTGGCGCTGCCAGCGCGGCACGGCCCACAGCAGGGCGGTGAAAACGCCGGCCACGATGTACAGCGCCAGCGCACTGGCCACCCAGAACGGAGTGGGCGCGTGCCAGGCGTTCCACGGCCCCAGGCCGCGGTAGGCCAGCGCGTAGCCGCCGGCCAGGCCCGCGCCCCACAGCAGCACGCTGTAGATGGCCAGCGGCGCCAGCGTCACGTGGTAGCTGCGCAGCACGAAGATGCACAGCGTCTGCACCGCGTCGGCCACGTGGTAGAGCGCCACCCAGGCCAGCAAGGTGGCGGCCAGCTGCACCACGGCGCGGTCGCTGGTGTAGAGCGACGCGGCAGGCACGCGCAGCAGCGCCAGCAGCGCTGCCATGGCCAGCGCCAGCGCCAGGGCCAGGCGCAACCCCTGCCAGGCCACGCGCGCAGCGTGCTCGGGCTCGCCCGCGCCGCGCCAGAAGCTCACGCGGGCGCTGACCGCAATGGCCAGCGACAGCGGCACCATGTACAGCACGGCGGCCAGGTTGGCGGCAATCTGGTGCGCCGACGAGGCCAACGCACCCTGGCGTGCGATGAACAGCGCCATCAGCGTGAACGAGGTGACTTCCACCAGGATCGACAGCCCGGCGGGCAGGCCCAGGCGCAGCAGCCGGGCCAACTGCTCGACGTCCGGGCGCTCGGGCAGGCGCCACAGCTGCAGCGGCGCGTACATCGGGTGGCGCCGCAGCATCGCCAGGCCCAGTGCCAGCAGCGTGTAGTTGACCGCCAGCGTCGCCCAGGCGCAGCCGGCGGCGCCCTGGGGCGCCAGGCCCGCGCCGCCAAAGGTGAACCAGATGGACAGCGGCACCTTGACGAAGAGGGCCGCCACCTGCAGCCAGGTGACCAGCTGCGGGTAGCCCAGCGCCTGGCTCAGCGTGCTGTAGATGCGAAACAGCAGCGCTGGCGCCAGCGCCCAGGCCAGGATGGCCAGGTAGCTGCGCACCTCGCCCTGGATGGCGTCGGGCACTTCGGTCCAGCGCAGGATGAGGCCCGGCGACAGCAGCACCGCCATGCCCAGCAGCGTGGCGGCGCTGGCCAGGTACAGCGACTGGCGCACGCTGGCGCCCATGGCCGCACCGGCGCGCGCGCCGTGCTGCTCGGCCCAGATGGGCAGCAGCGCCTGCAGCACGCCCATCAGTGCCACGTAGACGCTGACGAAGACTGCCGAGCCGATGGACAGCGCGGCCAGCGTCTCCTGTGCATGGCGCGCAGCGACCATGGTGTCGGCCACGCCAAAGGCCATCACGGCCAGCTGGCCCGCCAGCACGGTCACAGCGTGGCGGGCGATGAGCAGGCTCTCGCGCATCAGCGGGTGTGGGCGTCTTGCGGGTCGAGCGCCCATGCGCGGCGCAGCACCAGCAGCAGGTCGTCGCGCGCGGTGGGCCGCGGCACGCTGGCCACCAGCTCCCACTGCGGCGCGGGCAGCGCCTGCGTCACGCGCGGGTGGGCGTCGCCGTCGGCAATCACCCACTGGCAGGTGCCGGCGTCCAGTGGCGTGGCCATGCGCATGTTGCCGTGGTAGACGAGCGCGGCGGTCTGCGCCAGGCTCAGGCCGTAGCCGATCACGCAGTCACCGGTGGCGGCCATGGCCGCGCCACCGCCTTGTGGCGGTGTGGCTGGCGTTGGCGGCGCGGCCTGCGCCATGGCCTGGCGCACGGCGGCGATCTGCGGCACGAAGCTGCGTCCGTAGTCCAGCAGCGGCAGCCACAGCGTCATCATCAGCAGCCAGGCCAGCGTGGTGCCGCCGGCGGGCAGCACCAGGCTCTTCCACAGCACGGTGCGCTGGCGCACCGCACGCCAGCGCACCAGCGCGCACCAGGCAACGGTGGCCGCCAGCGCCACCAGCAGTGGCAGCAGCGCGAAGTGGTTGACGTAGCCGGGCGCCAGCCGCGCCACGTTGGCGGCCGGCTTGGCTGGAAAGCCGGTCTGCACGGCCAGCCAGACGACCCAGATGGCAATGGCCGAGATGCTGAAGAACAGCAGCGTGAACCAGTCGATCAGCGAGGCGATGCCGCGGCGCAGCGTGGGCAGCGCAAAGGCCGCGAGCGTGGCCATGGCTGGCAGGCTCAGCAGCAGCGCCCGATCGGCCGGCCAGGTGGTCAGCGTTGCGCCGATGGCCACGCCCGCAAACCACAGCGGCAGCAGCAGGTGGCGGTGCCATTGGCGGCTGGCGATCTGCCGGCGCCAGCGCCAGACGGTCCACAGCGCCAGCGGCCAGACCGGCCACAGATACCAGGTGAACAGGCGCGCCAGGCTTTGCCAGGACTTGGCGTCCTGCCAGCCGATGATGCGCCAGCCCCATAAATCAAGCGCCTGCGCCAGCAGCGCGCAGGCTGCAACCACGGCCAGCAGCCAGCCGCTGGCCTGTGCGCGCCGGGGCAGCGTTGCGCCGGCGCTGCTGAACCAGACCAGCACGGCGCTGCCCAGGCCCAGCAGCATGGCCAGCGCCGGCGCGCCGCTGAGCACCAGGCCGGCAAGGCCCGCGGCGGCAGCGGCCATGGGCCACATCAGGCGCCAGGGCATGGCCGCCGCCGCGGCAAAAAGAAAGCTGGTGCACGCTAGTTGCACCAGGTGGCTGGTCGTCTCATGCGACGGCTGCGCCAGGCCCAGGCAGGCGACCAGCGCCAGCAGCGCCGCGTCGGCCAGCGTGCGGGCATAGTCGACGGGCCGCGCCTCGCCGCCGAAGGCAAAGGCCACGGGCTGGGCCAGGGGGCTGCGCGCCAGGTAGTAGGCGCCATACCAGGTGGCGGCCAGCGTCAGCGCCAGCAGAGCCGCAAACGGCAGGCGCGCCGCCAGCTCGATGCCCAGCAGGCTGTCGAACGCCTGCATGGACCAGGCGCCGAGCCAGTAGGGCAGCAGTCCCTCTGTGTCGGGCGGGCGGCTGGCCAGCAGCGGCGCCATCCAATCGGTGTGGCCGAGCGCAAGCTCGCGCATGATGCCGAACGCCGCCATATCGGTGCTGCGCCAGGGCGCGCGCCCGACGAAGCCCGGCACCACATAGGCCAGGCACAACAACAGCAGTGCCCAACGCGGCAGGCGCTGCACGGCGTTCTGGGCGACGATGGCGGGGCTGGGCTGATTCATTGCAGGGCAGTAAAAAGGGCAGCGCGGCGAACCGGGCTGCCCTGGTGGCGCTGGCGGGTCGTCACCGCCAGGCGTCTTGCGTCGCTCGCGGGGATCAGCGCTTGCCGAAACGGTTGCGGAACTTCTCGACGCGGCCGCCCATGTTGTCCACCGACTTTTGCGTGCCGGTGTAGAAGGGGTGCGACTCGCTGGAGGTGTCGAGCTTGTACAGCGGGTAGTCCTTGCCTTCGAAGGTGTCGGTTTCCTTGGTGTTCACGCAGGAACGGGTCACGAACTTGAAGCCGTTGGACAGGTCGACGAACAGGACTTCGCGGTATGCGGGGTGGATGCCTTCTTTCATGGGTCTCTTCCAGTGTGAGCGGGAGCCGTGCCGGCCATGTGCAACCTTTTGCACATTGAAAAACGCAGCGTACTTTCCGCAAAAGCCCGCAATTATCGCATATCCGGTGCAGGCTGCAGCAGTTGCAGCATTTCGCGGCTCCAGGCGATCTCGCCTTGCTCGTACAGAATGCCCTTCTTCAGGATCATGTGCTGGATGGCTTGAGCACGGCTCAGGGGCTGGCCGCCCGGAAAGTCCTGCGCCTCGATCTGCCGGTAGTACGCCAGCTTGTCCAGGTGCAGCGCCAGGTGGCGCCGCAGCTCTGGGGCCAGATCCACCTCGCCGAGCACCGCGTCGGCGCGCAGCTTCAGCGTGAAGGCGTCGCGCAAGTCCATCGGCGCTACGGGTTCGGCGGCCCAGCGGGCCAGTTCCTGGCGCCCGGCCGGCTGCACACGGTAGTGTTTCTTGCGCGTCTTGCCCGCGTCGGGCGGCACGAACGATGTGATCCAGCCCGCAGCCTCCATGCGCGCCAGCTCGCGGTAGATCTGCTGGTGCGTGGCGTGCCAGAAATGGCCGATGGATTTGTCGAAACGTCGCGCCAGGTCGTAGCCCGAGGTGGATTTTTCGAGCAGCGAGGTGAGCACGGCGTGGGGCAGGGACATGGCGGGCAGTCTATGACGGGTAATCCATGGCTGCAACCCGTTGCATAAAAAAGCGAACAACCGTACATTTTTATGAAACTGGTTGCATAACAACGGCTGTTGCCAAGGACGTCGCATGACCACCTACCCCCACCTGCTGGCCCCGCTCGACCTGGGCTTTACCACCTTGAAAAACCGCGTGCTCATGGGCTCCATGCACGTGGGCCTGGAGGAGGCGCCGAACGGCTTCGAGCGCATGGCCGCCTTCTATGCCGAGCGCGCGCGCGGCGGCGTGGGCCTGATCGTGACCGGCGGCATCGCCCCCAACGCCGAGGGGCGGCCCATGCCCGGCGGCGCCGCCATGACGACGCAGGCCGAGGCCGACAAGCACAAGGTGGTGACCGAGGCGGTGCACGCGGCGGGCGGCAAGATCTGTATGCAGATCCTGCACTTCGGCCGCTATGCCTACCACCCCGAACTGGTGGCGCCCAGCAGCCTGAAGGCCCCCATCAGTCCCTTTCGCCCGCAGGCCCTGAGCGGCGCGCAGGTCGAGCAGACCATCGAGGACTACGCCAATGCCGCCGCGCTGGCGCAAAGCGCGGGCTACGACGGCGTGGAGATCATGGGTTCGGAGGGCTACCTGATCAACGAATTCATCGCCGCGCAGACCAACCGGCGCGACGACGAATGGGGCGGCAGCTACGCCAACCGCATCCGCTTCCCGCTGGAAATCGTTCGCCGCACGCGCGCACGCGTGGGGGCGAACTTCATCCTCATCTTCCGCCTCTCGATGCTCGACCTGGTCGAGGGCGGCTCGACGCAGGAAGAGGTGGTGCAGCTGGCGCAGGCGCTGGAGAAAGCCGGCGTCACCATCCTCAACACCGGCATCGGCTGGCACGAGGCGCGTATTCCAACAATAGCCACCAAGGTGCCGCGCGCTGCCTTTGCCTGGGTGACCGAGCAGCTCAAGGGCAAGGTCGGCATTCCACTGGTGGCCACCAACCGTATCAACACGCCCGAGGTGGCAGAGGAGGTGCTCGCCAGCGGCCAGGCCGACATGGTGAGCATGGCGCGCCCCTTCCTGGCCGACCCTAACTTTGTGAACAAGGCCGCAGCCGGGCGCGCGCAGGACATCAACACCTGCATCGCCTGCAACCAGGCCTGTCTGGATCACACCTTCGGCGGCAAGATCACCAGCTGCCTGGTGAATCCGCGCGCCTGCCACGAGACCCTCCTCGTGCCCCTGCCGCTGGCGAAGAAAGAGCGCGTCGCGGTGATCGGCGCAGGCCCGGCCGGCCTGGCCTTTGCCACCGAGGCGGCGGCGCGCGGGCTGGACGTGACGCTGTTCGATGCCGGCGCCGAGATCGGCGGCCAGTTCAACGTCGCCAAGCAGATTCCGGGCAAGGAGGAGTTCCATGAGACGCTGCGCTACTTCGGCGAGCGCCTGCGGCAGACGGGCGTGACCGTGAGGCTGGGCCAGCGCGCGGGCGCTGACGATCTGGTGCAAGCGGGCTTTCAGCAGGTCGTTTTGGCCACCGGCATCACCCCGCGCCGGCCCGAGATCGAGGGGATCGACCACCCCAAGGTACTGGGCTATCTCGACGTACTGCAGGGCAAGAAGCCCGTGGGCAAGACCGTGGCCGTGATCGGCGCCGGCGGCATCGGCTTTGACGTCTCGGAGTACCTGCTCCACGAGGGCACCAGCCCGAGTTTGGAGAAGCAGAAGTTTTTTGCCGAATGGGGCGTAGACACTACCGGCGGCGCGCGCGGCGGCCTGCAGCCCGCCCGCGTCGGCGCGGTGCCGCGCAAGATCTGGCTGCTGCAGCGCAAGGCCAGCAAGGTGGGCGACGGCCTGGGCAAGACCACCGGCTGGATCCACCGCACGGGCCTGAAGCACCGGGGCGTGGAGATGATTCCCGGCGTGCAGTACCGCAAGGTGGACGACGCGGGCCTGCACATCAGCGTGGACGGCAAGGAGCAGATCCTGCCGGTGGATCACGTCATCGTCTGCGCCGGGCAAGACTCCAACCGCGAACTGCAGGCCGCGCTGGAAGCGCAGGGCGTGCGCGTGCACCTCATCGGCGGCGCCGACAAGGCCGCCGAGCTGGACGCCAAGCGCGCCATCAAGCAGGGCACCGAACTGGCGCTGCGCATGGACTTCAACCCGGCCCCTGCCGCGGCCGCTGCTCCCCAGGCCGCGCACCAGGCCCCGGCAGCCGTGCAGCAGAGCCTCGAGGCCTGGCACGCCATGGTGGCCGCGGGCGACCTGGGCGAACTGCCCGCCATCCTGCACAAGAAGGCCGTGTTCCGTTCGCCCATGGCGCACACGCCATACCCCAGCGCGCAGGCGGTGCAACTCATCCTGGGCACGGTGCTGCAGGTGTTCGAGGACTTCTCCTACCACCGCCAGTACGTCAGCGAGGACGGCATGAGCGCCATCCTGGAATTCAGCGCCAAGGTGAATGGCAAGGAATTGAAGGGTATCGACCAGATCCGCTTCGACGAGGAGGGCAAGATCGTGGACTTCGAGGTGATGGTGCGTCCCCTGAGCGGCCTGCAGGCGCTGGGCGAGGAAATGGGCAAGCGCCTGGCGCCCTATCTGGCGATGATGAAGAGCGCCAAGGCCTGATGTGCCCGTTGGCTGCAAACACTTGAAAACGGAGTTGTGAATGACGATGCCGACCTTTGAAACCCTGAGCGTCACCCTGCAAGACCACATTGCCACCGTGCGCCTGAACCGCCCGGACAAGGCCAACGCCATGAACGCCGCCATGTGGCAGGAAATTCGCCGGGCCTTCGACTGGGTGGACGCCACGCCCGAGGCGCGTGTGGCCGTGCTGCAGGCCGAGGGCCGGTATTTCACCGCCGGCATCGACCTGCAGATGATGATGGACCTGCCGGCCCATGTCGCCGACGACTGCGCGGGCCGCCAGCGCGAAAAGCTGCGCCGCCTGATCCTGGACCTGCAGGACACGCTCACCAGCCTGGAGCGCTGCAGAAAGCCGGTGCTGGCCGCCATCCACGGCGGCTGCATCGGCGGCGGCATCGATCTGATTACCTGTGCCGACATGCGCTACGCCAGCAGCGACGCGAGCTTCACCATCAAGGAAATCGACATCGGCATGGTGGCCGACGTGGGCACGCTGCAGCGCCTGCCCAAGCTCGTCGGCTCTGGGATGGCGCGCGAGCTGGCCTACACCGGCCGCGTCTTTGGCGCCGAAGAGGCGCAGCAGATCGGCCTGGTCAACCGCGTGTTCCCCACGCGCGAGGCGCTGTACGAGGGCGTGCAGCAGATCGCCGCCAGCATCGCCGCCAAGTCGCCGCTGTCTATTCGCGGCACCAAGGAGATGCTCAACTACGCGCGCGACCACAGCGTGGCCGACAGCCTGAACTACATCGCCACCTGGAACGCCGCCATGCTGCAAAGCGAGGATTTGAAGGCTGCGATGCAGGCCGGCATGGCCAAACAGGCCCCGCAATTCAGGGATTGACGCCTCTCGGCCCCAATGCAAAACGCCCTGCAGATGCAGGGCGCTTTTCTGTCGGCTTCAGTGTTGCGGTTCAACCGCCGCGGCGCATGGCCTCGAAGAAATCGACGTTGCTCTTGGTCTCGCGCATCTTCTTGATCATCAGCTCCATCGACTCGATCTCGTCCATGTTGTACATGAACTGGCGCAGGATGCGGGTCTTCTGCAGGATCTCGGGCGCCAGCAGCAGCTCCTCGCGGCGCGTGCCGCTCTTGTTGAGCTCGATGGCCGGGAACACGCGCTTTTCGTACAGGCGGCGGTTCAGGTGCAGTTCGCTGTTGCCCGTGCCCTTGAATTCCTCAAAGATCACCTCGTCCATGCGGCTGCCGGTGTCGACCAGCGCAGTGGCGATGATGGTGAGCGAGCCGCCTTCCTCGACCTTGCGTGCCGCGCCAAAGAAGCGCTTGGGGCGCTGCAGCGCATTGGAGTCCACACCGCCCGACAGCACCTTGCCGCTGGACGGCACGACGTTGTTGTAGGCGCGCGCCAGGCGGGTGATCGAGTCGAGCAGGATCACCACGTCCTTCTTCAGCTCGACCAGGCGCTTGGCGCGCTCGATCACCATCTCGGCCACGTGCACGTGGCGCGCGGCGGGCTCGTCAAAGGTCGAGGCGATGATCTCGCCCTTGACCGAGCGCTGCATCTCGGTCACTTCTTCCGGACGCTCGTCGACGAGCAGCACCATCATGTGCACGTCGGGGTGGTTGGCGGTGATTGCGTGGGCGATGCTCTGCATCATCACCGTCTTGCCGCTCTTGGGCGGTGCGACGATCAGCGCGCGCTGGCCGCGGCCAATGGGGGCGATGATGTCGATGATGCGGCCGGTGATGTTCTCCTCGCCCTTGATGTCGCGCTCGAGCCGCATCTGCTCCTTGGGGAACAGCGGCGTGAGGTTCTCGAACATCACCTTGTGCTTGTTCTTCTCGGGCGCGTCGCCGTTGACCTTCTCCAGCTTGTTGAGGGCAAAGTAGCGCTCGCCGTCCTTGGGAATGCGCACCTCGCCCTCGATCATGTCGCCGGTGTGCAGGTTGAAGCGGCGCACCTGGCTGGGGCTGATGTAGATGTCGTCGGTGCTGGCGGTGTAGCTGCTGTCGGGGCTGCGCAGAAAGCCGAAGCCGTCGGGCAGGATTTCCAGCACGCCGTCGGCAAACACCTGTTCGCCGGCCTTGGCGCGTTTCTTGATGATGGCGAACATCAGCTCTTGCTTGCGCATGCGGCCGCCGTTTTCGATTTCCAGGGCCTCGGCCTGCTTGAGGACCTCGGACACGTGCAGTGCCTTGAGTTCGTTAAGGTGCATGAATGACTCCAGAAGCGGAGTGGTATGTCTTGGAATGTGGGAGGGTGGCTGGGTGCCGTACGGCCCTGAAGACAGGGGGCCTGGCGAGCCGGTGATCGGGAACCGTTTGCAGAACAGGGTTTGCAGCGGCGATCAGGGGAAGATTATGACAGCAAAAACGCGTTGTGCCCGATGGGCGCCGACCGCCTGAGCGGCGGCCGGAAGGGAGAGGAGGGGAATCAGGCCAGTTGCTGGTCGATGAAGGCCGTAAGCTGGGCCTTGCTCATTGCGCCGACCTTGGTAGCTGCGAGCTCGCCGTTCTTGAACAGCATCAGCGTGGGAATGCCGCGGATGCCGAACTTGGCCGGGATGGCACGGTTGTCGTCCACGTTCATCTTGGCGACCGTGAGCTTGCCCTGATAGGTGTTGGCAACTTCGTCGAGCACGGGTGCAATCATCTTGCACGGGCCGCACCACTCGGCCCAATAGTCCACCAGCACCGGCGTGCTGGCCTTGAGCACGTCGGTTTCAAAGCTGGCGTCGGAGAGTTGCTTGATCAGGTCGCTGGCCATTGGGAATCCTTGCGTAGGGCAAAACATCGAAAAAGATGACTTTCATTGTGACAGAAACCAATGCCCTGCCATTGAGTGGGCGTGCCGGCGCATGCCATGTCGGGGTGCCCGGCGAGGGCTGCAAAGCTGGCATGATGCGCCGCCATGCACAACGCCGACCCCACCCCCGAGAGTTCCCAGATCCTGCACTGCGATGCCGCGGTCATTGGCGCTGGCCCCGCGGGCCTGATGGCCGCCGAGGTCCTGGCAGCCGAGGGCGCGGCCGTCCACGTGTTCGACGCGATGGCGTCGGCCGGACGCAAGTTCCTGCTGGCGGGCAAGGGCGGGCTGAACTTGACGCATGCCGAGCCGCCGCCGGCGTTTGCCGCGCGCTACGGCGCGCGCAGTACGCAGATTGAACCGCTGCTGCAGCAGTTTGGCGCGCAGCAATTGCGTGACTGGGCGCATGCGCTGGGTGTCGAGACTTTTGTCGGCAGCTCCGGGCGGGTGTTCCCCATTGACATGAAGGCCGCGCCGCTGCTGCGCGCCTGGCTGCAGCGCCTGCGCCAGCAGGGCGTGCAGTTCCACATGCGCCACCGCTGGCAGGGCTGGGCGCAGGGCGGCGCGCTGCGGTTTTCCACACCATCCGCCGCGCTGCAGGTGCGGGCCAGGGCGGTGGTGCTGGCGCTGGGCGGTGCCAGTTGGCCGCAACTCGGATCGGATGGTGCATGGGCGCCGTTGCTGGCAGAGTGTGGCGTGGACGTGGTACCGCTGCAGCCGGCCAACTGTGGTTTTGACACAGTCCGCCCTGATGGTGCAGCCGGCTGGACGCCGCTGTTTGCGGAGCGCTTTGCCGGACAGCCGTTCAAGTCGGTGGCGGTGCGTTTCGAGGATCACCAGGGGCGGAGCTTTGCGCGCAAGGGGGAGTTCGTCGCCACGGCCACCGGCGTCGAGGGCAGTCTGGTCTACGCGTTTGCCAACCTGTTGCGCGATGAAATCTCCGCGCGCGGGCAGGCCACGTTCTGGCTCGACCTGCTGCCGAACCACGATGCCGAGCGCGTAGCAGCCGAGGTACTGCGCCCGCGTGGCTCGCGCAGCCTGTCGAGCCATCTGAAGGGGCGGCTGGGGCTGGACGGCATCAAGGCGGCGGTGCTGTTCGAGCAGTTGGGGCGGGACGGCATGCACGACGGCGCGGCGCTGGCGCGGGCCATCAAGGCGTTGCCGGTTACCGTGGTGGCGCCCAGGCCGGTTGCCGAGGCGATCAGCACGGCTGGCGGCGTGGCCTGGGATGTGTTGGACGCACATGCCATGCTCAAGGCACTGCCGGGTGTTTTCTGCGCAGGCGAGATGCTGGACTGGGAAGCGCCTACCGGCGGCTACTTGCTGACCGCCTGCTGCGCCCAGGGGCGCGCCGCGGGGCAGGGGGCGCTGCGCTGGCTGGCGCAGCAGCAGTCAACACGCTGATGAGGCTGCGCGGAGCGCCAGCCTGCAATGAATCGGGCAAAACAAAGACCACCGGCGCTGGCGCCGGTGGTCTTTGTGAATACAGACCGAAGAGCGGCGCGCCGATCAGCAGCGGCGGGCGGGGCTGCGCTTGCGATCGCGTTCGTCTTCGGGCCAGGCGTTCAGGGTCGTGGTGGTTTGCATGGTGATCAACTCCTTGTGTGCCTGTTCAACGCGGCCCGAAGACCAAGCGTTGACACGGTACTGGCGATCAATTGCAACAGGGTTTGTGCTTAGGTGAGCATTGGTTGGGCGCTTTGCTTGCCGCGCCCCGCTTATCGATCCGTCAGTCCATCAATCCACCAGCGGCGCCTCCAGCGCCTGCAGCTGCTCGGACAGATCCAGCCAGCGCTCCTCATCGTGCTGCAGCGCGTCGCCCACGGCTTTCAGGCGTTTGCCGGCCTCGGCGATCTCGGCGGGCGCCAGCGTCAGCGCCAGGCGCTCCTGCAGCTCGGACTGCTCCTGGGTGAGCGTGTCCATGCGTTGCTCCAGCTGTGCCAGCTCCTTCTTGAGTGGGCGGGTTTTCTCCGCCATGGCCTGGCGCGCCTGGGCTGCCAGGCGCCGTGCCTCGCGCGGGTCGGCGCTGGGCGTGGCCGTTACAGCGCTGGCGGGGGGCTGCTCCTGCAGGCGCGCGGCCTCGCGCAGGCGGCGCGACTCCTCCAGCAGATAGCGCTGGTAGTCGTCCAGACTGCCGTCGAAGCTGCCGACCTGACCGCGGCCCACGAGCCAGAAGTCATCGCAGACGGCGCGCAGCAGGTGACGGTCGTGGCTGACCAGCAGCACGGTGCCGTCGAAGTCGCTCAGCGCCATGGCCAGCGCTTCGCGGGTGGGCAGATCCAGGTGGTTGGTGGGCTCGTCGAGCAGCAGCAGGTTGGGGCGCTGCCAGACGATCATGGCCAGCACGAGCCGCGCCTTTTCCCCGCCGCTCATGCTGCCCACGGTCTGCTTGACCATGTCGCCGCTGAAGTTGAAGCCGCCCAACCAGTTGCGCAAGTCCTGCTCGCGGCTGGCGGCCGGGGCGTCGGTGCCCAGGTCGCGCGCCAGGCGCGTCATGTGCTGCAGCGGGTCTTCGTCAGGGCGCAGCACGTCCAGCTCCTGCTGGGCAAAGTAGCCGATGCGCAGGCCCTTGCCTTCGGTGATGCGTCCGGCCAGCGGCGCGAGTTCGTGGGCAATCGTCTTGACCAGCGTCGACTTGCCCTGGCCGTTGGCGCCCAGAATGCCGATGCGCTGGCCGGCCATCACCGTGCGGTTGACGTCGGCGACGATGGTTGTGCTTTGGCCGGCCTCGTTGCGGTAGCCAAACGCAGCGTCGGAGAGCGCCAGCATGGGGTTGGGCAGATTGGCTGGCTCCTGGAAGGCGAAGGTGAAGTCGCTGGCCGCCAGCACCGGCGCGATTTTCTCCATGCGCTCAATCTGCTTGACGCGGCTTTGCGCCTGGCGCGCCTTGGTGGCCTTGGCCTTGAAGCGGTCTATGAAGCTTTGCAGATGGGCGATTTTTTCCTGCTGGCGCTCGAACGATGCCTGCTGCAGCACCAGTTGCTGGGCGTGCAGCTCTTCGAATTGGCTGTAGTTGCCGCCGTAGCGCGTCAGGCGCCCGTGTTCGATGTGCAGCGTGACCGCGGTGGTGGCGTCGAGGAACTCGCGGTCGTGGCTGATGATGATGAGCGTGCCGGCGTAGCGTTTGAGCCAGGCCTCCAGCCATACCAGCGCGTCCAGATCCAGGTGGTTGGTCGGCTCGTCCAGCAGCAGCAGGTCGGACGGGCACATCAGCGCGCGCGCCAGCTGCAGCCGCATGCGCCAGCCGCCCGAGAAGCTGTTGACCGGGTTGGCCAGCTGCTGCACGCCAAAGCCCAGCCCCAGGATCAGCGCCTGCGCACGCGCGCGCGCATCGTGGGCGCCGGCGTCGGCCAGGTCTGCGTGCAGCTGGGCAATGTGCATGCCGTCGCCCGAGGCCTCGGCCTGCGCCAGCGCCTGCTGCAGCTGCGCCAGGCGGCTGTCGCCGTCCAGCACGAAGTCGGTTGCCGGCTCGTCGGTCTCGGGCATGTGCTGGGCCACTTCGGCCATGCGCCAGTGCGCGGGCAGCAGGAATTCGCCGCCGTCTTCATGCAGGCGGCCGGCCAGCAGCGCGAACAGCGAGGACTTGCCGGCGCCGTTGCGCCCGACCAGGCCGACATG
This sequence comes from Comamonas faecalis, assembly GCF_039538025.1. Taxonomy (NCBI): domain Bacteria; kingdom Pseudomonadati; phylum Pseudomonadota; class Betaproteobacteria; order Burkholderiales; family Comamonadaceae; genus Comamonas; species Comamonas faecalis. The sequence goes on along the minus strand of NZ_BAABBP010000015.1, from coordinate 16,029 downwards.
CTCGCCGGGGTTGATGGTGGTGCTCACGCCGTCCAGCACGACCTTGGTGCCGCGGCGCAGGGTGATGTTGCGTAGTTGAATCATGCGGGGCCGGATTATCCAGCCTGCCGCCATGCCCTTGCGGGCGCAGGCGCGCTGGCGGCGCGCCCGCAAACGAAAACGCCCGCCGGGCGGCGGGCGTTGTAAAAGTGCCAAGTCTGTCAGCCGGCGTGGAACTTGACCACCAGCGGCACGATGAGCAGGGCCACGATGTTGATGATCTTGATCAAGGGGTTCACCGCCGGGCCGGCGGTGTCCTTGTACGGGTCGCCCACGGTGTCGCCGGTCACGGCGGCCTTGTGCGCTTCGCTGCCCTTGCCGCCGTGGTGGCCGTCCTCGATGTATTTCTTGGCGTTGTCCCAGGCGCCGCCGCCGGTGCACATGGAAATCGCCACGAACAGGCCGGTGACGATGGTGCCCATCAGCATTCCGCCGAGCGCCTTGGGCCCGAGCACGATGCCGATGACGATGGGCACGACGACGGGCAGAAGGCTGGGGATGATCATCTCCTTGATCGCCGCGCCGGTCAGCATGCCGACGGCGCGCCCGTATTCGGGCTTGGCCGTGCCTTCCATGATGCCGGGGATCTCGGCGAACTGGCGGCGCACCTCGACCACCACGGCGCCCGCGGCGCGGCCCACGGCCTCCATCGCCATCGCGCCGAACAGGTAGGGAATCAGCCCGCCGATGAACAGGCCGACGATGACCATCGGATCGGAAAGATCGAAGCTGACCTTCTGGCCGAAGGCCTCCAGCTTGTGCGTGTAGTCGGCAAACAGCACGAGCGACGCCAGGCCGGCCGAGCCGATGGCGTAGCCCTTGGTCACTGCCTTGGTGGTGTTGCCCACGGCGTCCAGCGGGTCGGTGATGTCGCGCACGCTGCTGGGCAGCTCGGCCATCTCGGCGATGCCGCCGGCGTTGTCGGTGATCGGGCCGTAGGCATCGAGCGCCACCACGATGCCGGCCATGCTCAGCATCGACATCGCGGCGATCGCCACGCCGTACAGGCCGGCCAGCGTGTAGGAGACGATGATGGCGAGGCAGACAAAAATGACCGGCCAGGCTGTCGAGCGCATCGAGACACCCAGGCCAGCGATGATGTTGGTGCCGTGGCCGGTGGTCGACGCCTGGGCGATGTGCTGCACCGGCGAATACTGCGTGCCGGTGTAGAACTCGGTGATCCATACCAGCGCGGCCGTGAGCACCAGGCCGGTGGCGCAGGCGCCGAACAACCGCCCCTGCGCGCCGGCGCCGCCCAGCGCGTTGTCGGGGATCAGCCAGGCGGTGACGAACCAGAAGGCCGCCAGCGACAGCACGCCGGCGATGGCCAGGCCCTTGTAGAGCGCGGGCATGACGTTCTTCATGTCGGGCCGCGCCTTGACGAAGAAGCAGCCGATGATGGAGGCGACGATGGACACCGCCCCCAGTGCCAGCGGATAGGCGACCGCGGCCGTTGGCGCGGCACCCACCAGCAGCGCGCCCAGCACCATGGTGGCGATCAGCGTGACGGCGTAGGTCTCGAACAGGTCGGCCGCCATGCCGGCGCAGTCGCCGACGTTGTCGCCCACGTTGTCGGCGATCACCGCGGGGTTGCGCGGGTCGTCCTCGGGGATGCCTGCCTCCACCTTGCCCACCAGGTCGGCGCCCACATCGGCGCCCTTGGTGAAGATGCCGCCGCCCAGCCGCGCGAAGATGGAGATCAGCGACGAGCCGAAAGCGAAGCCGATCAGTGGGTTGAGCGTGGCCGACAGCGCGGCGCCCGCGCCCGCCTGGCCGAGCAGGAACCAGGCGAAGCCGGCCACGCCCAGCAGTCCCAGGCCGACCACCAGCATGCCGGTGATCGCCCCGCCGCGGAACGCGACGTCGAGCGCCGGCCCCATGCCTTGCGTGGCCGCCTGGGCGGTGCGCACGTTGGCGCGCACCGAGACGTTCATGCCGATGAAGCCGCAGGCGCCCGAGAGCACCGCGCCGACGACGAAGCCGGCGGCCGTCAGAGCGTCAAGGAAGATGCCGATCAGCACCGCCAGGATGATGCCGACGAGGGAGATGGTCTTGTACTGCTTGGCCAGGTAGGCAGCCGCGCCCTGCTGGATGGCGCCGGCGATCTCCTGCATGCGGGCGTTGCCCGCGTCCTTGGCCAGAATCCAGCTGCGTGCCCAGATGCCGTAGGCCACGGCGATCAGTCCACAGATGAGAGCCAGTATCAGAGGGGTGCCCAGTTCCGTCGTTGCGGTCATTCCTTCGTCTCCGTTGTGTGTGCACAGATGGGAAGCACAACGCGTTGAAAGTGCTTCCACCGCGTTGCTTCCTCGCTCCTGTGTCGCTGGAGACGATTGGCCAACGCTGTCACTGTAATACCCGCTTGCAAGCTTGCAGCAAGGGGTAAACGCCTAAAATGCCGCACCGTACTTGCCGGGCGCGCGCCTGTACGCCGCCTGGCAGCGTGCGCTCCTGCTCTTTTTTTTCTTCAATCCTCCCTCGCTCACCATGTCCCTGAACCATGTCAGCCCCGGCAGCAAGCTGCCCGAGTCCTTCAACGTCGTCGTGGAAATCCCGGCCGAATCCGATCCCATCAAGTACGAGGTGGACAAGGAGTCGGGTGCCGTGTTCGTCGACCGCTTCCTGACGGTGGCGATGTACTACCCCTGCAACTACGGCTACGTGCCCCAGACGCTGTCGGGCGACGGCGATCCGGTGGACGTGCTGGTCATCACGCCGTACCCGCTGCTGCCGGGCGCGGTCGTTCCCTGCCGTGCGCTGGGCATCCTGAAGATGGAAGACGAGGCCGGCGTGGACGGCAAGGTGCTGGCCGTTCCCACGACCAAGGTACTCAAGATGTATGAGAACTGGACCAGCGTGGAAGACGTGAACCCGATGCGCCTGAAGGCGATCAGCCATTTTTTCGAGCACTACAAGGACCTGGAGGCCGGCAAGTGGGTCAAGGTGCTGGGCTGGGAAGGCCTGGAGTCCGCGCACCAGGAAATCATGGACGGCGTGGCCAACTACAAGAACGCGCAGCAGGGCTGAAGCAGGCGGCTCTGTGGGGCGCGGCAGCGCGCCCGGGTCAGAAAACAGGCCATGCGCAATGCATGGCCTGTTTTCGTATGGGTGGCGCGAGCGGCTGTCAGGCGACGTGGCGCAGAAAGTCCTTCAGGCGCTGCGACGGCGGCTGGCTCAGCAGCTGCCCGGGGTTGCCGTCGGCGGCGATGCGCCCGCCATCCATGAACAGCAGGCGGCTGCCGACCTTGCGGGCAAACTCCATTTCGTGCGTGACGACGACCATGGTCATGCCGGTCTCGGCCACGTCCTGCATGACCTTAAGCACCTCGTGGCGCAGCTCGGGGTCGAGCGCCGACGTTGGTTCGTCGAACAGCATCAGCTTGGGCTTGATGGCCAGCGCGCGGGCGATGGCCACGCGCTGCTGCTGCCCGCCCGAGAGCTGGCCGGGGTAGTGGTTCTCGCGCTCGGCCAGGCCCACGCGCGCCAGCAGCGCACGCGCCTGCTCGCGCGCCTGTGCCCTGGACGTGCCGCGCGTGTGCAGCGGGCCGAACATCACGTTCTCCAGCGCGGTGAGCTGCGGGAACAGGTTGAACTGCTGGAACACCATGCCGGCCTCGCGGCGCAGCAGGCGTACCTGCGCGGGCTTGCTGCGCACGCTCAGCCCGTTGACGATGATGTCGCCGCCCTGGATGGTCTCCAGCGCGTTGATGCAGCGCAGCAGCGTGGATTTGCCCGAGCCCGAGGGGCCGACGACGACGACGACCTCGCCGGTGTCGATCTGCAGGCTGATGCCGTCGAGCACCGTGTTGTCGCCAAAGCGTTTGGTGACGTTCTTGAATTCGACGATGCTCATACCATGCGCGTCCTGTGTTCGATGACCTTGAGCGCCAGCGCGATGCAGCCCGTCATGACCAGGTAGATGACGGCCACCGTGCCCCAGATCTCGACCGCGCGGAAGTTGGTGGCAATGATCTCCTGGCCCTGGCGCGTCAGCTCGGACACGCCGATGACGATGAACAGCGACGAGTCCTTCAGGCTGATGATGCACTGGTTGCCCATGGTCGGAATCATGCGGCGCAGCGCCACCGGGCCGATGATGAAGGCCATGATCTTGTGAAACGGCAGGCCCATGGCCTGGCCCGCCTCGTACAGCCCCTTGGGAACGGACAGCAGGCCGGCGCGCACGATCTCGGCGATGTAGGCGCCCGAGTTGATCATCAGCGTGACGACGGCGGCGGTGAGGCCGTCGATGCGCAGGTTCACCATCAGCGGCAGCGCAAAGTAGATGAACATGACCTGCACGACGATGGGCGTGCCGCGCACCAGCAGGATGAAAACCTGCGCGGCCATCGAAAGACAGCGTGCGATCCACTGCGGGTGGCGCCACAGCAGCGCAACTGCCGCCGCAGCCAGCGCCAGTGCGGCGACCCAGTCCGGAACGGCGCCGAGCAGTGGCGTGCCGAAGTTCAGAAACGCGACCAGCGCGATCAGCGCCAGTGCAAACCATGCGCCATTGCGCCGGTTGACCGGGACTTCGATGTAGGTGACGACGATGCCGCACAGCCCGCCGATCAGCACGCCGCCGAGCAGGCCCATCGCGGTGATTTTCAGCGTCATCCAGGAGCCGGCCATCAGGTCGGGCCAGGCGGCCCAGATGGAAGACCAATCGAAATTCATGGTGCTGCTACCTTGCCAGGTGTGAAAAAACCGCCTCTTGCAACGCGATGTTCAAAGAGGCGGCGGCGAAGGTGAGGGAGGATTTAATCAGGCTTCTTGCCGAACCAGGTCTCATACAGCTTGTCGTAGCTGCCGTTGGCCTTGAGCTCTTGCAGCGCCTTGTTCACCACCGGCACCAGATCGCTGCCTTTGGAGAACGCAATGCCGTAGAAGTCGCCGCTCTTGAGCGAGGCCACCACCTTGACCTTGCCGTTGCCAGCGGTCTTGGCGTAGTACTGCACGTTGGGCGTGTCGTGCACCACGGCGTCCACGCGGCCCGTGGCCAGTTCCAGGAAGGCGTTGTCGATGTTGGGGAACAGCTTGAGCTTGGCGCTGGGCACGTTGGCCTTCATGTAGTCCACCGACGCGGTGCCGGTCTTGACCGCGACGGTCTTGCCCTCCAGATCCTTGGCGGTCTTGATCGCGCTGCCCTCGGGCACCAGGATGGCCAGGCCCGACTCGTAATAGGGCTCGGAGAAGTCGACCACCTTGGCGCGATCCTCGCGGATCGTGATGCCGGCCAGCGCCACGTCGATGCTGCGCGTCTGCAGGCCGGGGATGATGCCGTTGAAGTCCATCGGCTGCAGCTTGTACGTGAGATTGGCCTGCTTGGCGATCGCTTCCCACAGCTGGATGTCGAAACCGGTGTACTTGCCGTCCTGCTTGAATTCGAACGGAACGAAGGCGGTGTCGGTGGCGACGACCAGCGTCTTGTCCGCCGCCTGCGCCATGGGCATGGCCAGCGTGATGGCCAGGCCGAGCGCGGCGGCCTTGATGGCGTGGGTGAACTTCATGAATGTCTCCTTGGTGTAAAGCCTGTGGCCCGGATTCGCAGGGCTGTGCCCCGCGGTGGAGGGCGCGTCGGAAAGTATACGGTGGTGCCGTGAGCCCGGTGATCGTGGCCGTCGGCGCCGATCCAAGGCCGTACATCTCTTGCGGCGCAGGTGATTTGTCAAAAATAGTAACAATACTTGCGGTATGCTGGCGCCATGTTCGTCTGTCACGGCCGGCCCTCTGTTTTTTAAATTTCCCCTGTCTGTCTGCAAGGAAAAACCATGTTGTCTGCAACCGCACAGCGCCCCAGCGCCACCGCCGCAACCGGCGCCAGCTCGGAGTACCTGACCTTTCGCCTGGGCCAGGAGGAATACGGCATCGACATCCTGCGCGTGCAGGAGATCCGCTCCTATGAACAGCCCACGCGCATGGCGCATGCGCCTGATTTCGTCAAGGGCGTGATCGACCTGCGCGGCGTCATCGTGCCCATCGTCGACCTGCGCTTGAAGTTGCAGTGCGCGTCGGCCGACTACACCGACTTCACCGTCGTCATCATCCTGAACGTGGGCGGCACGGTGCTGGGCGCCGTCGTCGACGCCGTGGCCGACGTTGTCGCGCTGCCCGAGGACGCGATCAAGCCGGCGCCGCAATTCCAGGGACAGGTCGACGCCTCATTCGTGCGCGGCATCGCCACGACGGGCGAGCGCATGCTGATCGTGGTCGACATCGAATCCTTGCTGAGCAGCACGGAGATGGGCATGGTCAAGGCTGCTGCACACGCCTGACTGGGGCACGGGCGGGGCATCACGATACCGGGGCGATGGTCAGGGTACTTGCCTGAACGGGCTGTGCGCCTGCAGCAGCTGCAGGTAGCTCTCCACCTGTGGGGTTTCGCGCTCCAGGTAGTCGTGCACCGCATGCGCAAAAGCGGGATGGGCCAGCCAGTGCGCGCTGTGTGCGGCCACGGGCAGGAGCGCGCGCGCCAGCTTGTGCTCGCCCTGGGCACCGCCCTCGAAGCGGGCCACGCCTCGGGCGATGCACCAGGCGATGGGCTGGTAGTAGCAGGCCTCGAAGTGCAGGCAGTCGACACGCTCCAGAGCACCCCAGTAGCGGCCATAGGCCATGGCAGGCGCCTGGGCGTCGTCGGTGGCCACCAGGCTGCAGGCAATCGGGTGGCCCTGGCGCTCGGCCACGAACAGCACCCAGGCCTCGGGCATGTCGGCGGCCATGCGTGAGAAGAAGTCGCGCGTCAGATAGGGGCGGTTGCGGTGCTCCAGGTAGGTGCGCTCGTAGCAGGCGTAGAAGAAATCCCAGTCGGCGGGTTCGATTCCGCGGCCTTCCAAGGCGCGAAACCCGACGCCCGCCTGCGCCACCTTGCGCCGCTCCTGGCGGATCTTCTTGCGCTTGTCTTGCGACAGGCTGGCCAGGAAGTCGTCGAAGTCGTGAAACACCCGCCCGTGCTGCGGGTGGCGGTTGTGCCAATGGAATTGCACGGTCTCGCGCTGCATCCAGCCGAGCTGCCGGGCGGCCGCCAAGTCTTGCGGCGCGGCAAACAACAGGTGCAGCGACGACAGCTGGCGCTGCCCGGCCCAGTCCTGCAGCGCACGCAGCAGCGCGGTGCGGTCTGACGCATTGCGCGCCAGCAGCCGGGCGCCGGGCACTGGCGTGAAGGGCGAGGCGACGATGGCCTTGGGGTAGTAGTCCAGCCCGTGGCGGGCGTAGGCGTCGGCCCAGGCCCAATCGAACACGTATTCGCCATAGGAATGCGCCTTGAGGTGGGCGATGCAGGCGGCGGCCAGGTCGGGGCCGCGCCACAGGCTGATCACGTGGGGCTGCCAGCCGGTGGCCGGGCAGGCGCTGGCGCTGGTGTGCATGGCCGACAAGTAGGCGTGGCGCATGAAGGGGGTGGCGCAGTCCTGCGCGGCAAGCAGGTCGTCCCAAGCGGCTGCCGGGATGTCTTGCAGGGTGTCGTGGTGGCGCAGCGTCATTGCGCTGCAGGTGGCCTCGGTCATGGCGGCCATCATCGCGGCAAATGCGCGGCCGGGTGCGCTGAGCGGGTTTTGGCGAGGCAGGCGCCGCGCCGGTGCGGCCAAGGGATAATGCAAAACTTGGTTTTCACCCCGGCTTCCCCTTCCCCTATGTCTTTTTCGATTGGCGTCGCCCAGTTCAACGCGGTCGTGGGCGATCTGCAGGGCAATGCCCAAAAAATCATTGCGATGGCCGAGCAGGCCCATGCGGCCGATGCCAGTGTGCTGCTGACGCCCGAATTGGCGCTGTGCGGCTACGCGCCGCAGGATCTGCTGCTGCGCCCGGCGTTCATTGCCGCGGCCGAGGACGCGCTGCGCGACATTTTCGAGGCCAGCCGGCGCTGGCCCGCGCTGACGCTGGTCGTCGGTCATGCGCAGGTGCTGGCCCAGGGCGGGCTGGTGAATGCAGCGTCGGTGATCCGCAACGGCGAGCTGCTGCTGCGCCAGGCCAAGCAGGTGCTGGTGCAGCAGGGCGTGCTGGACGAGGCGCGCTACTTCAGCGCCGGTACCACGCCCTGCGTGTTCGAGCAGCAGGGACTGCGCGTGGGCGTGCTGATCGGCGCCGAGGCGCGCTTGAGCGGCCCGGTGCAGCAGGTGATGGACGCCGGCGCCCAGGTGCTGCTGGTGCTGGACGCTTCGCCCTTCCACCTGGAGCAGGCGGGCGAGTGGCAACAGTGCCTGGCGGCGCTGGCGTGCAAGAGCGCCGCGGCCGTCGTCAGCGCGCACGCGGTGGGCGGCCAGGACGACATGGTGTTTGCCGGCCAGTCGCTGGCACTCGATGCCCAGGGCGGCGTGGCGATGCGCGCGCCGCTGTGCCGCGAGCAGCTGGCGCGGGTGCGGCTGTCGGACGCCGGCGCGCCCGAAGCGGGCGAGGTGGCGCCGCAGCCCGGCTGGCAGGAGGCGCTGTGGCATGTGCTGGTGCTGGCCGTGCGCGACTATGTGAACAAGACGGGTTTTCCGGGCGTGTGCCTGGGCCTGTCGGGCGGCATGGATTCGGCGCTGGTGCTGGCACTTGCGGTCGACGCGCTGGGTGCCGACCGCGTGCGTACGGTGATGATGCCCTCACCGTATACGGCCGACATCAGCCTGGAGGACGCACGCGAGATGGTGCGCCGCCTGGGCGTGCGCTACGACGAGATCGCCATCGAAGGGCCGTTTGCCGCCTTCAACGCGGCGCTGGCGCCGCTGTTCGCCGGCCTACCCGAGGATACGACCGAGGAAAACCTTCAGGCGCGCGTGCGCGGCACGCTGCTGATGGCGCTGTCCAACAAGACCGGCGCCGTCGTGCTCACCACCAGCAACAAGAGCGAGTCCGCCACCGGCTACGGCACGCTGTACGGCGACATGGCCGGGGGTTTTGCGCTCATCAAGGACGTGACCAAGACGCGCGTCTACGCGCTGGCGCGCTGGCGCAATGCGCACGACCCTTACGGCACGGGCGCGGGCCCCATCCCCGAGCGCATCATCACCCGCGCGCCCAGCGCCGAGCTGCGCCCGGACCAGACCGACCAGGACAGCCTGCCGCCCTACGACGTGCTCGATGCGCTGATCGAACGCTATGTGGAGCAGGATGCGTCGATCGCGGCGCTGCTGGATGAGGGCTTTGCCGCCGCCGACGTCGAACGTGTGACGCGCCTGATCCAGGTCAACGAGTACAAGCGCCGCCAGGGGCCGCTGGGCCCGGGCGTGACGCGCCGCAGCCTGGGGCGCGACTGGCGCTACCCGGTGGTCAACCGCTTTCGCGCCTGATGGGCACGGCGCACTACTGGATTTGTTTTGTTTTTTGGAGCCAACAGCATGCACATGATCACTGCCGTCATCAAACCCTTCAAGCTCGAAGAGGTACGCGAGGCGCTGGCTGAATGCGGCGTGACCGGATTGACCGCGACCGAGGTCAAGGGGTTCGGCCGCCAGAAGGGGCACACCGAGCTGTACCGCGGCGCGGAGTACGTCGTCGACTTCCTGCCCAAGGTCAAGATCGAGGTGGTGGTGCGCAGCGAAGACGTGGATCGCTGCGTGGACGCCATCGTCGCCACGGCGCGTACAGGCAAGATCGGCGACGGCAAGATCTTCGTCACCCCGGTCGAGCGCGTGGTGCGCATCCGCACCGGCGATCTGGACGAAGCGGCGGTTTGAGGCGGCGTCAGCCGCGCGTTGCCTTCAGATCACGTCGCGTAGCGCACGCGGTGCGGCGCTGGTGCCTGCGTCCTGCACCAGGCGGGTGAGCAGCGGCTCGACCTGGCTGTCGACGTGCACCAGATCCATTTGCCATGCGCCCATGAAGTCCTGCTGCACCGCGTGTTCCAGAAAAGCCAGCAGATGGCGGTAATAGCCATCCATGTCCAGCACGCCGACCGGCTTGTCGTGGTAGCCCAGCTGGCGCCAGGTCCAGACCTCGAACAGCTCCTCCAGGGTACCGATGCCGCCGGGCAGCGCCACGAAGGCGTCGCTGCGCTCGGCCATCAGCGCCTTGCGCTCGTGCATGGTCTGCACGATGTGCAGCTCGTCGCACTGGGGGTTGGCCAGCTCCTTGTCGACCAGCGCCTGTGGGATCACGCCGACGACACGCCCGCCCGCCTTGCGCGTGGCCTCGGCCACCTCGCCCATCAGGCCGCTGCGCCCGCCGCCGTAGACCAACTGGCCGCCGTGGCGGCCGATCCACTGGCCGACGGCGCGTGCCGTCTCGACAAACAGGGGGGAGTTGCCCGGGCGCGACCCCAGATAGACGCACAGGGAGAAAGCAGGTTCAGGCATGGATGGCATGGTGGTAGAGAGCAGACAGCCAGATGCCGCCAGTCAGCAACACGCTCAGCAGCACGGCGGCGCTGCCCATGTCCTTGGCGCGCTTGGACAGATCGTGCCACTCGGGGCCGATGCGGTCGATGGCGGCCTCGATGGCGGAATTGAGCAGTTCGACGATGAGCACCAGCACCACGCTGGCGCACAGCAGCGCCACTTGCACCCAGTCACGGCCCAGCCACAGCGCTGCGGGAAGCAGCACGACGGCCAGGCAGGCTTCGGTGCGAAAGGCCTTCTCGCCCCATGCAGCGCGCAGACCCTGCAGCGAATAACCGGTGGCATGCCACAGGCGCGCCAGGCCACGGCGCTGCTTCTGTCGCTGGTGCTCTGGAGTGGAGGAGGTGGGTGGCATGGACGGAGAAAGGACGTTCAGGCTTTTGGGCGTCCGTCGACCAGCCGCGTTCCGGCCCAGGCGTCGTGCCAGAACTGCCGCTGCGGGTGCAGGCGGCTCAGGTTGGCCCACACCACGATCCAGAGCAACAGCGCCGCCAGCGTGCTGATGGGCGGCACGCCCAGCGCATAGGTCAGCGTCAGCGGCGGCAGAAACCACAGCCAGCTGAGCAGGTAGCGCAGCGCGGCGCGCGCCTGCGTCAGCGGCCGGCCCTGCGCGTCGACGACGCGGATATGCCAGGTTTTTTGCGCCAGCGTCTGGCCGCGCGACCAGAACCAGCCAAAGTAGATGCCAACCACCACGAACAGATATGCCATGCGCAGGTGGCGCAGCATCAGCGCGTGGCGCGACTGGCTCAGTGCGTCGAACAGGTAGTCGGCGATGAAGACCAGGCCAAACAACAAGATGCCCTCATACAGCCAGCAGGCCATGCGCCGCCACAGTGCGGGGGCGGTCAGGTCGGTGTCTGGCTGGGCACTGGGCATGGAGGGCGGGGTGGTGGGCACAGGCATGCGGCTTGGGATTGAAACATGCACTGCTTCAGGGAACCAGGTGCGGCTGCGCCTCGGGCTCGGGCTCGGGCTCGGGTTCGGCCCGCGGTGCATCCGTGGGTTCGGGCGAGGTGGGTGCTTCCGAAGGGGTGTCATCGGCCAGGGCGGGCAGTGGTGCGGCGCTGGCCGAGGGGGTGGCGATGGGGGTTGTTTCTATCACAACCGCGGGGCGCGGCGGCAGGATCTCGGCGGCTGGCGGCGGAGTGGTGTCGGCAACGGTTTCTGGCTTTGGCGCGCTGCGGCGCGCGGGAATGCGCACGAATTTCTTGGACGGGATGGGTCTCACCGCCGTGGCCGCGCCGCGCGGACGGACGCTGGCCTTGGCTGCCAGGCGCTTCTTCTCTTCGTCGCTCAGCGTCTGATAGGCCTCCCATTGCGCACGCAGGTCTTCGCGCGACAGGCGATTGGTCACGGCGTAGTTCAGCCGTGCCTGGCTGCGCTGCTGGGCGCTGAGCTTGGCCCAGGCTGCCATGTGGCTTTGCATGCGCTCCTGCTCGGGCGCAGGCAGGGCCTGAAACCCCTGGGCCAGTTGCAGCCATTGGCGTTTTTGCGCCTCGCTCAGGTGCGGCCATTGGTCGGCCAGGGGCTGCAACGCCTGTTGCTGCGCCGCCTTCAGCTCACCCCAAGGCAACTCGCTGCTGGCCGGGGCGCCGTAGGGAATGGCGTGGGTCTGGTAGCGGCCCGCCATGGCCTGCGCCGGTATCGGCACGCTGGGCGCGAGCCGGGCGTAACCCACCAGCCAGATGCCGGCGACAGACAGCGCGATCAGCAGCGCCAGCGCTATGGCAGCGGTCAGGGTGGTGCGGGGACTGGGTGCGCGGCTTGGGGCCGGTGTGTCATGCATGCGTGGCGGGTGCGCTTACTGGCTCAGGCGGGTGGTTTCGAGGTATTGGAGAAAACCCGGATCGGCATAGGCCGCGGGGGGAAGTTCGTCGGTCAGCAGCGCAGTGTCGACCTCGGCAAATTCCAGGGCGGTTTTCTGCTTCTGGTCGATGCCGATGGCGATCAGCCCCATGACCAGCGCCACCAGCGGAATGGCCGACACCAGCGCGCGCCACCAAGTGCCGCCTTCGCTGCCCCAGCCCAGCTGGGCCACGGGCGCGTGCGACAGCTGCGCGGTTGCGCCTTGCAGGTTTTGTACCGGTTGCACCTGCGGACGCTTTCGCTGCGCCACCGCCTGCATGCGGGCCACGCGCAGGCGCTCGCTGATGTCGTGGGGCAGGTCGTCGCTGGCATGCGTCAGGCGGGCGGCCAGGCGGCGCGCATAGGCGTCCATGGCCTGGGTAGCCTGTGCATCGGGTTGCAGCACGGGGCTCATAGCGTGATTCCTTTGGATTTCAGTGCCTTGCTCAAGGTCTGGATGGCGCGAAAGCAGTGGGTTTTGACGCTGCCTTCGGAGCAGCCCATGGCCGCGGCGGTCTGCGCCACGTCCATCTCCTCCCAATAACGCATCAAAAACGCCTCGCGTTGACGGGCGGGCAGCGCCTGGATTTCCTGCTCGATGCACAGCAGCGTCTGGGCGCGGCCCAGCTGGGTTTCGCCGCTTTCCTCGGCCTGCATGCCCTGCGGGTCGGCCCAGGCCTGCAGAAAGTCGTAATCCTCGCCGTCGCCAACCGCGCTCTCCAGGTCGCTCATCGTGGAAAACAGGGCATTGCGGGTCTTCTGGCGTCGAAACCAGTCCAGCGTGCAGTTGGACAGGATGCGCTGGAACAGCGGCGCCAGTTCCTGCACCGGCTTGTCGCCGTAGTGCTGCGCCAGCTTGAGCATGCTGTCCTGCACGATGTCCAGGGCCGCCTCTTCGTCACGCACGTGATAGACCGCGCGCTTGAAGGCACGCTTTTCCACGCTTTTCAGAAAGTCGGAAAGCTCGTGTTCAGTGGCCAAGGATTGATACCGTGTACGGACGCATGCAAAAGCCACCGGAAGAAGATCGGGTGGCGTGGGGCGATTATCGCATTGCGCTTTGGGGCGGCGTGCATCGCGGCAAAGAGTGGCGTGCGGCCGGTCTGTGGACTGCATGCCCATGCGATGCGCGTCGCATGGAAATCACAGGCGTTACCTGGTGCCCGGGGTCGGACTCGAACCGACACGCCTTGCGGCGGGGGATTTTGAGATTGAATCCCGAGACTAGCATGAGACTACGCTGGAACCCGCAGAGCCTTGCTGCGCTTGGTTTTCCAAGAGGCTAGTCCCGTTTAGCCTTACGCCTAGACCAGACCGATTGCGGCAGACATTCCGATGCCGTGGCTCCTGGCTGGTTCCTGCGTTTGATCCTGAACTAGGAGGTGTCATGGCTAAGATCAAACTCACCAAATCCACTGTCGAGGCTGCCGAAATCACCGGCAAGGACTATGAACTACGGGACACATCTGTCCCCGGCTTCCTTTGTAAAGTCACGGCTCACGGTCGCAAGGTGTTCATGCTCCAGTACCGCACGAATTGGGGCGAGCGCCGCAAGCCGAAGATCGGCCAGTTCGGCGAGTTGACCATCGAGCAGGCACGGTCGATCGCCCAGGACTGGCTGGCCGACGTGCGCAAGGGCAACGACCCCAGCGCCGCCAAGCTGGCCGCGCGCATGGCCCCCACGGTCAGGGAGTTGTGCTGGCAATTCATCGAGGAATACTCCAAGCCGCGCAACAAGCCCAGGACGGTCGATTCCTACCAGGGCTACATCGACCGCCACATCCTGCCCGCTCTGGGCAAGCTCAAGGTGCCGGATGTAACGCGGGCGCACATCACTACGCTGATGAAGGACAAGGCGAAGATCGGCGTCATGGCCAATCGGGTTCTGGCTTGTCTGCGCAAGATGTTCAACATGGCCGAGGTGTGGGGCTACCGGCCTGACGGCTCCAATCCGTGCCGTCACGTTCCAAAGTACAGAGAGGACGGCGAGACACGGTACATCAACAACGAAGAACTGGGGCGACTCTATGCTTACCTCGACCGTGCGGATGCCCTAGGGCTGGAGCATCCGACCGTGACCCTGGCGGTTCGCCTGCAATTCGAGTTTTCCGCGCGGATGACCGAAATCCGCACTCTCGAATGGGCTTGGGTCGATTTCGAGAACCGCCGAGTCGTCTGGCCAGACAGCAAGACGGGCGATATGTCCAAGCCGATGAGCGAGGCGGCGTACCAGTTGCTGCGCAATGCGCCTCGCATCGACGACTCGCCTTACGTGTGCCCGGCCATCTTCGATGCCCAAAAGCCATTGCCCGACAGCACGTACTACAACGGCTGGAAGCGCATCCTGGGTCGCGCAGAGGTAGCGCATGTCGGGACGCACGGCATCCGCCATCGCGCGGCGACCGACATTGCCAACTCCGGTATTCCCATCAAGGTCGGCATGGCGCTGACGGCGCACAAGACCGTCACGCAGTTCATGGCGTATGTCCATGCAGAGGATGACCCGGTGCGGGCCGCTGCCGAGAAGGTGGCCACCCTGCGTCGGGGCGCCATCGACGGCCAGACCCAGGCTGCGCTGACCTCGGCGGCGCCCGCTTCAGTTCTGGCGGTCGCGGATGGCGAAAAAACCCGTACAAGCCAGGGCAACTATCGCCCGTATCGCCATCGCAAGAGTCCAACGCGCGCTGTGCCGCCCGGCACGAAGCGAGCCGGATCGCCGCCAACGAAGGCGCCGGAAACGGTCATTGCGTGAGCTGCGGGTGTCCGGCCTGTCGCCATACTGTTGCGATAGGTTGGGCATCCCGCCTCGCGGTTCCTTTGTCCCTTGACTTGATTTCGTCAGTAAACGAAAATACCATGTACCGCATCGAGCACTACCTGACAACCGACGAGCAGAAGGATGTCTACGACGATTGGCTGCGGCGCTTGCGCGATGCGCAGGCCAAGGTGGCGATCATCCGGCGCGTGACCCGCGTCGAGCGAGGCAACTTCGGCGATCACAAGTTTTGCCGCGATGGCGTGTGGGAACTGCGCATCGACGCCGGGCCGGGCTACCGGGTGTATTACGGCCTGGCAGGCCAGCAGTTGGTACTGCTGTTGTGCGGCGGCGATAAGCGCACGCAGGATGCGGACATAGCCCGGGCGGTGGCGTATTGGCAGGACTGGCAACGGAGAGGCGACGAATGAGAAGCAGACCCCATGACGAAGCGATGGCCGAACTGTTCCGCGACGATCCGGCGCTCGCGCTCGAAGTCATCAATGACATCCTGGCCGATGGCGACCAGGCCGAGCTGATGACCGTGCTACGCCAACTCGCGCAGGCCGTAGGCGGCGTGCAGGCGGTGGCAGAGCAGGCGCACCTGAATCCGACTCAGCTTTACCGCACACTGTCGCCCAAAGGCAATCCTGCACTCAGCAGCCTGTCAGCCATTCTCAAGGCAATGGGCTTGCGCTTGGCGGTGCAGCCGCTGGCCGCGCCGCCGTCCGCGCACGCGGCTTGATTCCCTGCGGGGGAGCGCCCGCCGATTCTCGTATTACGGGCTTCCATCGCTGACGCCTTTGGCTCAGCTCGTTGAACTGATCGGCTGCATGTGTTTCCGCGCGGCGTCTTGCTGGGGCAGCGCATTTCCTCTATTGCGACCACTGCGAAAAATTCGCGCTGCAACCCCCTGCTATTCCTAGGGCAGGGCATTCGTGACGAGAGGGCGTGTCCGAATTTTTGTGTAAACGGGTCGGACTTCAATTGACGGAGATGCGGTCTCCGAACTGAATGGTAAAGCGGGTCAGCGCGGCCTTCCAATCCCGGATGGGCATGGTCCACTTCTGGCTG